>JACMKO010000532.1 GCA_014380065.1 Leptolyngbya sp. ES-bin-22
ATTTCTTGCCTGAGTCGCTGTTGGAAAACGTTTTAACGGAATTTCCTAGCCCAAAGCAAATTGACTGGCAAGCGTTTCAAACTCCTGCCGAGAAAAAACTTGCCTCAAAGCACGAGCAGCAAATGGGTGATGCTACTCGTCTTTTGCTCTATAGCCTCAACTCTTCCACCTTCATTACCTTCTTAGAAATCTTGACGGGAATTGATGGACTCCTACCCGATCCTCATTTTGAAGGAGGAGGGCTTCATCAGATCGAGAAAGGTGGCTTTTTGAAGATGCACGTGGACTTCAATCAACATAAAAAGCTACGACTAGATCGCCGCTTGAATTTTCTCCTGTATCTCAACAAGGATTGGAAAGAAGAATATGGGGGGCACCTTGAGCTATGGGATCAAAACATGATTCAATGCGAAAAGAAAATTCTTCCCGTTTTCAATCGTTGTGTCGTCTTCAGCACAACCGATTTTTCTTATCACGGTCATCCTGAACCATTGACTTGTCCTGAAGATAGAACAAGGAAGTCATTAGCACTCTACTATTACAGCAACGGTCGTCCTGCTGAGGAGACACTAGGTACTCCACATACAACCATCTTTCAAGCGCGCCCCCAAGATAATTTTCAGCTGACAGACCCTTCAGGCACGACTGCTAGCACTATCTTGAAGAAATTAATTCCACCAATTTTAGTGGATACTTATAATGCTTTAAGAAGCAAGTAAGCATCAACAGTTTTTTAGTGGCGAGGTCATACTCAAAGCTAAGGCTTGGGGAATTGACGCAGACGTAAAAAGCATGGATCTCACTTTGCATTCGCTATATGTACGCTTTTTGCTTCGGTTCGTTTTGTGTCTTGGACTTGATAGGAGGTGAGCTGTGAA
This sequence comes from Leptolyngbya sp. ES-bin-22, assembly GCA_014380065.1. Classification (GTDB taxonomy): domain Bacteria; phylum Cyanobacteriota; class Cyanobacteriia; order Leptolyngbyales; family Leptolyngbyaceae; genus Stenomitos. The sequence continues at coordinate 879 of JACMKO010000532.1, forward strand.
TAGTCTCGTACTGTACTCCTGGTTCCCAGTTGTTGTTTATCTATTCATACGCTTTCCTCCGCAGCGAGCCATTGTCATTAGCTTTGTGGCAGCGTGGCTATTCTTGCCACTGGCAGGGTTCAAATTGCCCAGTATTCCGGTGGAATACAACAAAATGTCAGCAACGTGTTTAGCTGTTTTGTTCGTGACATGCCTTTACGACATTGAGCGGTTTAAATCGTTTAGATTTCATTGGTTCGATCTTCCCATAGTCGTTTGGTGCCTTTGCCCGTTTGCCTCATCAATAACGAATGGGCTTGGTGCCTATGATGGACTGTCAAGTACGATTGGGCAAACAATGTCCTGGGGCGTTCCTTACTTCTTAGGTCGAATCTATCTCAATACCTTTTCTGGACTACGCCAACTGGCGGTTGGAATTTTTTGGGGTGGACTAATTTACGCCCCTCTATGTCTCTTTGAGACAGCAACGCGCATTAACTTACATGGGCTGATCTACCGCTTCACGGCTGGGGCAGCAGATCTTCGCTACGGAGGCTATAGACCATCAGTTTTTTTGCAGAATGGGCTAGCGCTGGGTACTTGGATGATGTTTGCCACTTTGATGGGCGTTGTGTTGTGGAGAACTAAGACGATCAAGCAAATTCGGAATATTCCGATTAGCTGGATTGTTGGCTTTTTATTAACAGCGTTTATTTTAGTAAAAGCAACTGGCGCTTATTTTTTGCTGGTTATGGCGCTGATCATTGTCATTACAGCACAGTGGTATGGTACGGGTCTGCTGCTGTGGATACTGCTGGGCAGTCTGTTTATTTACCTGTATCTGGGTGTAATTGGTGATTTTCCTGGGCAAGAAATCATCGACTTCCTAGTCAAATTCATTGATCCCGATCGCCTACAATCCTTGGGGTTCAGGTTTATGAATGAAGAACTCCTTTCAGGTAAGGCGCGTGAACGAATATTATTTGGATGGGGTGGGTTTGGTAGAAACCAGCTTTACAAAGAAGGGGGTTATTCAATTACCATCACTGACAGTCTGTGGATTATCGCTTTCGGCATAAACGGTTTAGTCGGGTTAGTGAGCGTTTTCGCAACATTGCTCCTGCCTGTTTTGGGTTTCTGGTTTTTCTACCCGCCTGCCTCTTGGTCACATCCTAATATTGTGATTGCGGCGGCAATCGCGGCTGGGTTGGCTATGTATGCGCTGGATTGCGTTTTGAATGCTTTTCCCAATCCAATTTTCACGCTTGCTGGCGGAGGGCTTACGGGAGTCATTCTCAATCGACAGCTACAGGGCTTTCCGGCAAGACAGCCAATTGCCAGACAAGCGAGGTGAAAAGAAATTCATTCAGGTGTAGATTAATCGTTTGTTCAGTTTAAGGCTAGTCTAAGCGATCGCAGTCCTGGAGATCTGCTTGACCATCATGGGCGATTCTGAGTGCATACTTACAACGTCTATTTAGTCTTAAGGTTGTTCTAATGTCGAATATGGTTCAGTTGGATCAAGCAACAACGCTACTTGTGATTGTCCTTAATTACAGGACAGCAGATTTAACGATCGACTGCCTGGATTCTCTAGCAGACGAGATCAGTGCAATTCCTGGTAGCTACGTTGTGGTAACAGACAATGCCTCCAGTGATGGTTCGGCTGAGAAGATTGCGGCAGCGATCGACAGCAAGCAATGGCATACATGGGCTGAGCTGATGCCGCTGGAGCGCAACGGTGGTTTTGCTTTTGGCAACAATGCAGCGATTCGCCCAGTTTTAGAATCAACGGTTGCATCTCCTTATGTGCTGCTGCTGAATCCAGATACTGTCATTCGCCCAGGCGCGGTAAAAGCATTGTTGGCTTTTATGAATGATCGTCCAGATGTTGGTATTGCAGGCAGTCGTTTAGAGGAATTGGACAAGACAGCGCAGCAATCAGCCTTTCGTTTTCCGAACGTAATGGGGGAACTAGATTTTGGCTTGCGTTTAGGCATAGCGTCCAAGTTGCTTTCGCGATGGGCAGTTGTGCCCGAAATTGCCGACTGCCCTCACCAGACGGACTGGGTTGCTGGAGCGAGCATGATGATTCGCCGCGAAGTGTTTGAATCGATCGGCTTACTGGATGAAAACTACTTCATGTATTTTGAGGAAGTTGACTTTTGTTTGAGAGCTTATCGTGCAGGTTGGTCTTGCTGGTATGTGCCACAAAGTCATGTTGTCCATTTTGTTGGTCAAAGCTCCGGTGTGACTGACTCTAAACGCCCACCGAAGCGATTGCCAACCTATTGGTTTGACTCTAGACGACGATACTTTCTCAAAAATCATGGCTGGCTCTATGCGGCGTTGGCAGATACGGCTTGGCTTTTGGGCTTTACACTATGGCGGTGGCGGCGGGTGGTTCAACGCAAGCCCGACACCGATCCCCCAAAAATTTGGAGTGATTTTCTGATGAACAGTGTGTTTTTCAGGGGAGGTCAGATTTGAGCGTTAGCGAGACTGAGTCGCTGGGTCTGTGGGAACAAATTAAAGAAGATTGGGAAGCTCATGGGCGAGACTGGACCAAGCCAGGTTTTCGAGCAGTAGCGGTACATCGCTTTGGGGTATGGCGCATGACCCTTGAGCCAAAACTGCTACGAGCACCTTTTAGTCTGCTTTATCAGGCACTGTATCGAAAAATTCGCAATGGTTATGGTATTGAATTGCCTTATACCGTGCAGTTGGGTCGTCGAGTGGTTATTGAGCATCAAGGGGCGATCGTCATTCATGGGTACTGTCATATTGGCGATGACAGTATTATTCGGCAAGGGGTTACGTTAGGGCTACGCTATCTCGATCGTCTGTTAGATGCACCGAAATTAGGGAAGCGAGTTAATGTTGGCGCTGGCGCGGTGATTCTTGGCAATGTCACGGTTGGTGATAGTGCAAACATTGGAGCAAATGCTGTGGTTCTGTCAGATGTTCCACCTGGTGCTACAGCAGTTGGTATACCTGCCAAAATCATTCCCTCTTAAAAAACGAGAGTGATGGCTCAACTCTTCTCTTAACAGTAAGGTTGATCACATCCGATGAGAGCCGTGTAAGATTTGCTCCATCGGTACTGTGGTGTTGGAAGATCATGTTCATTACTTTACCAAAGCGTTACAGCCAGTAGAAGACTCCAAGCAGAACGCGGATGAGGACATCTATCTCTACTCCCATCGCAACATACCGCTGATTGCAACACTTATAGTAGCTGCTGTACGACTCAGTGTGAGGCGCTATCGCTTAACTTGAAGTAATTTATTTTGTTGCTCTATTTTCTTAGCTTACGTTAATTTAATTGTCAGTTGTACCTCATGAAAGTCGGGCAATCTATTAGTCATTAGCTTCTAATCAGTTTAAGCCAAACGATTCGCTAGATTGTTCCATTCGTTTCAAGGATCTCTGTATGAAAGGTTTACTCTCTGGCGGTTTGACTTCCTTATTGCTGGTAACAGCAACACCGATGATGGCTCAACAGACAACCAGAGTGCAGTCAGAAGTGGCACAGTCTGAACCGTCGTCAATGATTTTTAATTTTAGTGCTCCTATCATTACGAACTCTGGTGTCTTGGGCAGTACTCAATTTATTCGCATTGCTGTCATTGGCATGACTTTAAGGGATCTACAGATTGCTGTTCCCAGCCAAATGGAGCGCTATGAGAGCGTACGAGTGATCGATCAAACGGGCAAAGAAGTTGGGACTAAAATCAACTCAAGCAAGGAGCGTGTAGCGATCGTGTTTGATCAACCCGTCGCTCCTGGTGGCTACTTGCAAGTAGAGTTTATTGGCGTACGAACGAGCAGTCAAAGCGATGGCATTTTACTTTATGGTGTCACTGGTCAACGTTCTGGATTAAGCGGTCAAATTCCGATCGGAACCGCCAGAATTCAACTTCCTCTTAGAGGGTAAACTTAAGCACTGGCATCATTTGGGTTGACACCAGGATGTGATCATCAAGCGAACATTCTCCTACTAAGAAACCGGAAGGGAAGTGCGCAGTGCTCTCCCGGTTTTTGGTCTTTTGGAAAGAGTTGGTTTATCCTAACCTTACTTGCTTAAGTGAGTACCTGGCTTCAGGCTTGTGCTGAAATAAACTTCATTGCTACACCATTCATGCAATAGCGCTGACCTGTGGGTTTAGGACCGTCATCAAACACATGTCCCAGATGCCCACCACAGCGATGACAATGCACTTCCACACGAGTCATAAAAAGGGAGGTGTCAGTTGTCGTGCCAATTGCGCCTGCGATCGGGGCATAGAAACTGGGCCAACCTGTACCGCTATCAAACTTAGTGTCTGATGTAAACAGCGGCAAATTGCACCCAGCACAAACAAACGTGCCCTTGCCATGTTGCTGGTTGAGAGGACTGGTGCCTGGTAATTCTGTTCCTTCTTGACGCAATACTTGAAACTGCTGTGGTGTCAGAAGTTTGCGCCACTCCTGTTCTGTTTTAGTCACTTCAAAGCTAGTGGAGATTGGTTGAGAGCTTGCAGTTGTCATCTTTTCGGTTGCTCTCCCAGGCAAATAGCGTGGTAACCAAGCTGTGCCAACCAGGGCTGTACTAGCCCATAAAAAATAGCGTTTTTTCATGTTCCTGCTTCGTGCTGTGCCAGTGAAATTAGACGTGGATGACTTACTAAGCTGACTATAATCGTGCATGACTTACCTGAGCAATGTGTGAAAGCGATCTGAGAAGTTGTTAAGAAAACTCAGCAACCCACTCTATTAGAGCGTGAGGTTGTTATGTCCAAAAAGAGTGTCTGCTCGTTTAAGTTGGCTGCGCTCTGAGATTTAGGCTTGGAACGTAACTGAAGTCAGTTTGGGAAAGGAGGCAGACGCGTTGCTCGATCGACCGTCAGCGCTTTTGAAGGAAAGAAAGCCAGATTGCTCACACCTAAAGAAGCAACAGAAGACGCGGTTGGTGATACCATCTGCCGCCTAGAGAGCCGCGTTTAGGTGGTGAGGCGTTATGAAACAAAACAATGCGGGGGTAGACACAATCAAATCAGAGAGACTGCTAAGATCCAGAAAATTAGATTTAGCCACCTTCTCCCGGTATCCCATGAGCGACACAGTCCTGCAAGTCAACAACCTTGATGTTCAGTTTCAACCGGATGGACGGCTGATCAAGGCGGTGGATGGCATTTCGTTTGCGGTCAAACGTGGGCAAACGTTGGGCATTGTGGGCGAATCGGGTTCGGGGAAATCGGTGACCTCGCTGGCAGTGATGGGGTTGGTACCGTCTCCTGGCAAAGTGACAAAGGGCGAGATTTTGTTTTGGGGTGCAGAAAACGGAGCGCAGCCGATCGACCTCACTAAAATCCCTAGTCGCCAGCTTGAAGACTATCGGGGTGGAGAGATCTCAATGATCTTCCAGGAGCCGATGAGTTCTCTGAATCCGGTGTACACGATTGGGTTTCAGCTTGTAGAAGCAATCCGTCTGCACAAGCGGGTGACGCAGAAAGAAGCCGAACGGGAGGCGATCGCCCGTCTTCAAGAGGTGCGCCTACTGCCAGACGATGAGGACATGAAACGACGCTACCTGGAAGACCTTCGGCGCAACAGCCCTGATGGTCTCTTGCCACCAGATTCAGAGGTCGAACGTCAGGTGTTTCGCCAGAAGACTGCCTTTCTCAATCGCTATCCGCATGAGCTATCGGGTGGGCAAATGCAACGAGTGATGATTGCAATGGCGATCGCCTGTGACCCTGCCCTGCTGATTGCGGACGAACCCACCACTGCGTTGGATGTCACCGTCCAGGCAACCATTTTGGCTCTGCTGCGGGATCTGCGCGATCGACGCGGTATGTCCATGATGTTCATCACCCACGATTTGGGCTTGATCGCCGAAATTGCGGACACCGTTGCCGTCATGTATCAAGGCAAGATTGTCGAAGCGGGTCCTGTAGTGGAGATTTATGCGAATCCTCAGCATCCCTATACGAAAGGGCTGCTGACCTGCCGTCCCAGACTCGATCGCCGCCTGCATCTGCTGCCGACGGTCGCCGACTTTATGCAGGTCAGTACGTCACCATCCGGCGAATTGCTGATTGAAGAGCGCGAAACGGATGTCGATCGTGCCCTCGAACTTGCCCGTGAAGTGAGCCAGGATGAACTCGATCAGCGGTTAGCAACGCTCCAGCAAGCAACCCCATTGCTGTCTGTACAAAACCTGCGCGTACAGTTTCCAGTGCGCGGTGCCTTTGGGCAAACCAAACGCTACTTTGTCGCAGTCAAGGATGTTTCCTTTGATGTCTATCCGGGTGAAACGTTAGGACTGGTGGGCGAATCTGGCTGCGGTAAATCCACTCTGGCACGCGCCATTTTGCAGCTTATCAAACCCGCTAGCGGCACTGTGCGCTTTGAAAACCAGACGGTCACAGCTCTCTTGCCCAATGAGATGCGACGGTTGCGGCGAGAAATGCAAATCATTTTCCAGAATCCGTTCGGTTCGCTGGATTCACGCATGACGGTTGGCAAAGCGGTGATGGAACCGATGCAAATCCACGCCAAACCCAAAGAGCGGCAGGAGCAGAGGAAACGCGCTATCTATCTACTCGAACGAGTGGGACTCAATGCCGATGCCCTCAACCGTTACCCTCACGAGTTCTCCGGTGGTCAGCGCCAGCGAATCTGCATTGCCCGATCGCTCGCCCTCAACCCCAAATTCATTATCTGCGACGAATCTGTCTCCGCGCTGGATGTCTCCGTGCAAGCGCAAGTGCTGAACCTGCTGAAAGAACTCCAAAGCGAATTTAACCTCACCTACATCTTCATCTCCCATGATCTGAGCGTGGTGAAGTTCATGAGCGATCGCATTATGGTGATGAACAAAGGGGAAATCGAAGAAATCGGTCCCTCGGAACGTATTTACCATGAACCGCAAAAAGAGTACACGCGCCAATTAATTTCGGCAATTCCTGTGAGTAGTTTGGAGAGTATTCGCGAACGTCAAACTCAGCGCGGCATCTCAGTGGGCTAAAAAATAAGAGCTAGAGTTGGCACTCGATCGCAGCATCAACAATCTCAACCGCATGCATTCTTGAGGTGATTAAGTTAGCGAAATGAATCTCTGGTGGGTTGGTACTGCGGCGAAAAGAAAAAGCAAGTAACTGAGTGTAGTTCGATCAAGAATGTTCTTAAGGGCGTAAACCCTGCTGGTGGATAAAGCCCCCGCACCCCGTTCTTAGGATCGTGGATTAAATAAAACCGACAAATTGTTCGTAGGTAAGGGCGCACGGCTGTACGCCCCTACGGAAAACGCCGAGGTGATTAAATTCTTGTTCCTTACAAGTAATAGGAGTGACTACCGACGTAACAGTTGCAGAGCTTTGGAAATTACCACCTAGCAAACCATAGCTGAGGAAAACCTATCATGATATCAGGCTTGATTCGACGGGTTGTCGTTGTCGGCGGCACGCATGGAAACGAGTTGACTGGAGTTTACCTCATTAAAAAGCTTGAGCAGTTCCCAGAGCTGCTGCATCGATCGAGCTTTGAGGCTACGACCTTGTTAGCTAACCCTGAAGCGGTTGTCCTCAATCGGCGTTATGTCGATCGCGATTTGAACCGTTGTTTTGCCGACGAAGATCTAGCCAACCCAGCCTTGATGAGCTACGAAGACAGACGCGCCAAGGCGATCGCGGCACAATTGAAACCTGAAAATCAACCCAACGTTGATGTCATTATTGACCTCCACAGCACAACTGCAAACATGGGGTTGACGATTCTACCGTCCAGTAAACAGCCATTCAATCTACGCTTAGCCGCCCACTTGAGTGCACTTGATCCTGCGGTTCGCGTTTGTTGTGGGGTGCAGTGTAACCAAGACACACCGATGCTGCGATCGCTTGCGCCCTTCGGCTGCACGCTTGAAGTGGGAGCGATCGCGCAAGGCATTTTGGAGGCCCATTACTTTCAACAAACTGAACGGCTGATTCATGCCATTTTGGATTATCTGGAGGCGATGAACCAGGGAATCCCGCTACCTGTATCGTCTCATATAACGCTGTATCAGGCGATCGCATCCGTAGACTATCCCAGGAATGCAGCCGGTGAACTGCAAGCCATGATTCACCCTCAGCTTCAGTTCAAAGACTATGAACCCTTGCATCCCGGCGAACCGATGTTCCTGACCTTTACCGGAGAAACGCTGCCGTATCAGGGTGAATCCACGGTTTTTCCCGTCTTCATTAATGAAGCCGCCTATTACGAAAAAGCGATCGCTATGGTTTTAACTGAGAAACAAAACATCACATTGACCAATAAATGACTCTAAGTTGCTTGAGTTGCGCTGAACTCAAGAGAAATGAGCGTGAATTTATGCGAATGGGTTTCAAAGGTTGAAAAACCTGTTCATCCAGGTTGGTTCAGTCCAACTCAGAGAACAGGCTTGCTTTACGACTGAACATCAGAAGCTAGCAAGGTCATAATGTCTGCATGAGCCAGCACGACATCGGGATTGCGTTGAAAGGCTGCGTCATACTTCATGGCGAAAGTGTTGCCCAATTCGTCTGGCGTTAGCAACGTGCGAACACCAACCAAAAAAGTTGCGATCGTCTCTGCGTCAGCGGGTTCATCCGCATCCAGCAATTCATCGATCTGCACAATCATTTCCGAGAGCCGACGTAGCCAGTCAAATTGTTCGTGGCTGAGCAACAGTTGCAACAGTTCGCCCCTAGAAACTTTGCCTTGCTCTTGCTCATACGCAGCACGCTCCATTTCAAGCAGTAGCTTGTGCAAGTGCAATAATTTAAGGCGTAACTCTTTCAAGAGTTGATGTTGGTTGATGCGTTGTTGAAGAGTATCAGGCATGGATCGTTCCCATTCTGCTGTTATGGTCATCATCGATCGCCTGATAGTAGCGCTTCGGTGACATCACAGCACGGGAACCGATTGACCTAAATTGGCTGAAGACTGCCATGAAGCTAGTCCAAAATAGTCAAAGTCAAGGGTTTTGTGTACTGGAAGCTGAACCAAAGCCACCGCCACCAGGGGTTTCAATCACAAAAACATCGCCCGGATGCACGTGTACTTCAGCTTTGCTATCAAGGCGTTCAATCGTTCCATCATAGCGCTCGATCGCGTTCCGCCCGATCGCTCCTGGTTCGCCACCTTCTAACCCAAACGGTGGGATAACGCGATGCCCCGATAAGATGGCAGCGGTCATCGTTTCACGAAATTGAATCCGCCGCACAACTCCGTTGCCGCCAGAGTGGATGCCAACACCGCCACTATGGGCACGAATGGCAAACGCGTCCACCAAAACAGGGAAGCGCCATTCCAGGACTTCTGGATCGGTCAGCCGCGAGTTGGTCATGTGGGTTTGCACAGCATCGGTGCCATCGAAGTCTGCCCCAGCACCGGAACCCCCACAAATCGTTTCGTAGTACTGGTAGTGTTCATTACCAAAGGTGAAATTGTTCATCGTGCCTTGGGATGCCGCCATCACGCCCAACGCTCCATACAGCGCATTGGCGATCGCTTGCGACGTTTCTACATTGCCTGCCACCACAGCAGCGGGATAACGTGGATTGAGCAAACAACCCTCTGGAACCAGGATGTGCAATGGTTTGAGGCAGCCTGCATTTAAGGGCATATCGTCGTCAATGAGGGTGCGAAAGACGTAGAGGACAACCGCTTTGCAAATGGCTAAGGGCGCATTCAAATTAGTCGCTTGCTGCGGGGACGTGCCTGCGAAATCTATGTAAGCATCACGATCGGCGCGATCGATAGTAATGTTGACGCGAATCTCACTGCCATCGTCCATCGGGTAAGAAAAGCTGCCATTTTTAAGTACCTCGATCGCCCGCCGCACCGCTTCTTCGGCATTGTCCTGCACATGCTGCATGTATGCCTGCACCGCTGCCAGTCCGTACTGCTCGACCATACGGGAAAGTTCCTGAACGCCGCGCTCGTTGGCAGCGATTTGGGCTTGTAGATCGGCTATGTTTTGGGCAGTATTGCGAGCCGGATGGTCGCCTGTGTTTAACAGTGCCAGTAGTGCTGCTGCTTGAAACTGTCCCTGCTCGACCAGCAGGATGTTATCGAGCAAGATGCCTTCCTGGTCGATCGTCGTGCTGTAGGGTGGCATGGAACCCGGTGTAATGCCGCCAATATCGGCATGGTGTCCCCGTGACGCGACATAGAACAGCGGGATCGCAGATGCCACAAACACTGGCGTAATGACGGTAATATCGGGCAGATGCGTGCCCCCGTTGTAGGGATTGTTGGACGCGTAGGCATCGCCGCGTTTGATGGTGTCGCCTTTTGCCTGAATTAAGCTGCTCACACTTTCGCTCATGGAACCCAGATGCACGGGAATGTGGGGCGCATTGGCGATGAGCTGTCCGTGTTGATCAAAAATGGCGCAGGAAAAATCAAGCCGTTCTTTGATGTTGACGGAATAACTCGTGTTTTGCAGCGTGACACCCATTTCTTCGGCAATCGATCGCACCAAGTTATTGAAGATCTGGAGGAGAACGGGATCAGGTTTGGCGGGTGCCATCGCATGAGTACTCGTGCTGGAAAGGGCTGCTGCATCAGGTTGGCTCTCGCTTGCAGCTTCTCGCGTCAGAATCAAATGATTTTTGGCGGTTAATTCTGCGTACCAGCCGGGTTCAATGACGTTGGTGCCAGTCGGCTCAATAATTAACGCGGCTCCAGTGACGCGATCGCCTGGACATAACGCAGCGCGGTGATACACAGGTGCGTCGTGCCAACGTCCCTTAGTGTAAATCTGAACAGTGGCAAGCGGTTCTAGCGGCGCGGTTCTGCTGCATGTCAACAATGGCTCTTCAAGGTCGGCGGTTTGACCGACAACCTCTACGGCGATCGCCTCTACAATCAGCGCCTTTCCCGACATCGTAAAGCCATACCGCTGTTGATACGCTCGCTCAAAGCGATCGCGCATCGCATCTACACTACCAAACTCCACCACCAGCGCAGAATCGGTGCCTGCATAGCGGAGATGCGTTTTAAGAAGCACATGAATTTGCGCGTCATCAATGCTCTGCTGCTTGATTTCAACACGTCCTTCAGCGGCGATCGTCATCAGGCTTTGGTGCAGCATGGGCAGTGCCGCTTCGGTAAGTTCAACTTCGACTGCCTTTTCTTTAAGCGTTCGCAAATCGGCTAACCCGATGCCATACGCCGATAGCACCCCGGCATAGGGATGGAGGAAAATTTGGGTCATCCCCAACGCTTCGGCAATTAAGCAGGCATGTTGTCCGCCTGCGCCCCCAAAGCAGCAGAGAGTATAGGTCGTCACATCGTAGCCGCGTTGAATGGAGATTTTTTTGATCGCAGTTGCCATCGTGTCAATCGCGATCGCCAGAAACCCATCTGCCACCTGTTCAGAGGTTCGTCGATCGGCTGTTTGTTCGCGAATGGTGGCTGCCAACTGCTCAAATGTTTGCCGCACAATGTCAGCGTCTAGCGGTGCATCCCCCCTAGTACCGAACACAGTGGGAAAGAAAGCGGCTTGAAGCTTGCCGACCATCACATTGCAGTCTGTGACGGTCAACGGACCACCGCGACGGTAGCAAGCTGGACCAGGAGCGGCACCTGCGGAGGCGGGTCCCACTCGATAGCACGCTCCATCAAACGTCAGCACCGATCCACCACCCGCTGCTACTGTGTGGATTAACATCATGGGTGCCCGTAGTCTTACGCCTGCCACTTCGGTTTCAAACGTGCGCTCGTACTCGCCGTTGAAATGCGAAACGTCGGTAGAGGTGCCACCCATATCAAAGCCGATGATGCGATCGAACCCCGCCATGCTGCTGGTCTTAACGGCTCCAACAATGCCACCCGCAGGACCCGACAAAATGCTGTCTTTGCCTTGAAACTGGCGGGCATCAATTAAGCCCCCGTTGGACTGCATAAACATCAACTGCGGTCGTTGTGCATCGCGTCTCGCGGCAGGAGATGCTAGTTCACCTTCAAGCTCCCTTGCAACCTGATCGACATAACGCCGCAAAATGGGAGACAGATAAGCATCCACAACGGTGGTGTCGCCGCGACTGACAAGCTTCATCAAGGGACTAACCTGGTGAGACACTGAAATCTGCGTAAACCCGATCGCACGCACCAGAGTTGCCACTTGCTGTTCATGATCGGGATAGCGATAGCCGTGGAGAAAGGCGATCGCGCAGGCACGAATGCCGTCGTCATAGGCTGCTTGTAGCGCTTGTACTAAGACTTCGTTGAGCTGAACGGGCAGCAGCACGTCTCCCTGGGCGGTATAGCGTTCCTCTACTTCAATGACACGCTCATACAGCATCTCCGGCAAGATGATGTGCCGCGCAAAAATGTTTGGGCGGTTTTGGTAGCCAATCCGCAACGCATCTCTGAAGCCTTTGGTGATCAGCAGGAGCGTGCGATCGCCCTTGCGCTCTAGCAGTGCGTTGGTCGCTACCGTTGTGCCCATCTTGACCGCTGCAATCTGCTCGGTTGGCATAGGCGCAGTAGGTGACAATCCTAAAAGCTCCCGAATGCCTTGAATCGCGGCATCGCTATAACGGTCTGCATTTTCAGAGAGCAGCTTATGAACGATGATTTCGCCATCCGGTCGTCGCGCCACAATATCGGTGAAGGTGCCGCCGCGATCGATCCAGAATTGCCAACCGCCGACCAGGGAGTGGGTTACAGAAGCAGGATTGTGTTCATTCATTGCACTTGTTCCGACTCACGGTACGTAGACTTATCAACAGGATGAGTGCGTTTCTACGTCAGGTACAGGAAACGTTACAAGGTGTAGGCACATTACTGCCACTTTGCAGCCAATGCATTCGAGGAAGGGGTGACACCGCTGGCGCTTTACAAGGAGAAGACTAGCGCATCACTGCTCTTCTAAAGCCGCTGACGAAGTAGTGTGACACAGCAGGAGCGATGTCCGCGCCGCAGGCTGTCGACTGGCAAACTTGCATCGCTCATCTACGCGGTACTTTGCTCCGCCAGCGCAGACTGTTTTGGTTTAGCTGCCGCATGTAGGCATCAGGTTGAGCGATGATTGCTTCTACAATCGCGATCGCCGCCTCTAGCTGAGCTTGAGTCAGTTGCCTATAGGCTGGCTCTCTGCCACGTTGCAACACCTCATACCAACATTGCCCAAACAAATTGTCCAGCACGATGCGCTGAAAGCAATGGTTCATGCTAACTGGAAACTGCCGCTCCAGCGCAAGCTGTGGCAAGCTTTGATTCGTCAGGGTGAGATAGCGATCGCGTAGCTGTGCCAGTTCATCCATGACTAAACGCAGAGCAATATCCTGCTAGCTAGCCGCTACCAGTGTGCTTGGTTGTACGTTCGGCACGGTCGCTGGAACCGACGATCGCGCTTGAGACGCTTTGGTAACAGATTGTTGGCTCAGACCCATAGACCGGAAGCGCGATCGTTCAATCTGGCTAGACTCCAATGCCTGCCTTTGGAAGGCGTGAAACAACAGTGCCAGCACAAGATAACCAAAGAAAAAATACTCTACCACCGTAGCAGCCATCGTCAAAAAAGCTTGTAGCGTGTCCATCAACGTTGCTCCTTGCCTTTGCTCCTAAGATTATGACTCCGATCGCCCCGCCTGTCGATGTGTGCGGACAATTGTGTTTGCTTCGATGTGCGTTTGCACGGTTGAAGCATGCAATCGGACATCATGCGCCCTCTTAGTAAAATGTGGTTCTACCAAGTGAGGCGACGATTGGGCAAGTGATTGCAGCCTTGCTTAGTCGCACGGGGACTGTAGCCAGTGCTTGAATCTCGATAGGTACGATCGTCATCCTGCCATGTTTATATCTCAACCTTGAGTAAGGTTCGGACGAGACTCTAAAGTGAAACCAATCACGTTGCTCTAGATACTGCTAGTTGCTAACCGATCACTACTAACCGATTCATCATGTCTGGATGGCTTATGACAACACACTAAAGTATCTCGTTGAACAAGATCCTGAACCGTTCGTCCAGTGGTTGCTTGGCACCGCATCCTCTGATGTTCAAGTGCTTAAAACTGAGTTGAGCCTTGAGCCAATCCGAGCGGATTCGGTGACATTTCTACAAACCAGTCAGCAAATTTTGCACCTGGAGTTTCAAACGCTGCCACAGTCCAGTCCGTCCTTACCGCTAAGAATGTTGGACTACTGGGTGAGGCTTTACCGTCAGTACAACTGCAAGGTTGTACAGGTCGTGATCTTTCTGAAGCCAACGACATCAGAAGCGGTCTTCGTCGATCGCTTCACTGCCCCCAGAACCTTTCACCATTACCGGGTGATCCGCACTTGGGAAGAAGATCCCGCACCACTACTGGTAACACCCAGCTTGCTGCCCATAGCGGTTTTAGCTCGAACAACCGCTCCTAATGCTTTACTGCAACAAGTAGCGGCTCAAGTGGATATGATTGAATCAATTGATCTACGGCAGAACATTTCGACCTGTGCCCAATTGCTTGCAGGGTTGGTCTTTAATCACGAGCAAATTCACCAGTTTTTTCGGAGGGACATGATGAAAGAATCCGTTGTCTACCAAGAAATTCTCCGAGAGGGTTTGCAGGAAGGCTTGCAGCAGGGCTTGCAACAGGGCTTGCAAGCAGAGATTAACCTGCTTGTGCGGCAGTTGACTCACCGATTAGGAACGGTTCCGCAAGCGTTACAGAACCAGATTCAGGGGTTATCGATCGCTCAGCTAGAAGATTTAGGTGAGGCGTTGTTAGATTTCTCCAGTCAGACAGAGTTAGAAAATTGGTTGTCGAGACTGAAAGGCTAATGTGATGTGTTAAGTTCATTCCTGAATCCAACCGCCAACTCTTTCGCGATCGCTCGGTAGGCTTTCTCACCGTTAACGTCAGCGATCGGCAAGATGGCTGATGTAGTCATGATTCTCGCTTAAATTCGGTTGGCTTAAATTGTAGCCTTATCTAATTCGGTAGAGCGATCGCCCTAG
>JACMKO010000533.1 GCA_014380065.1 Leptolyngbya sp. ES-bin-22
CAGTTTCTTCGGGTGGTGTGAGCGGATCAGGGATGTGGATTTGGTAGAGGTCAATGTAATCGGTGTTTAAGCGCTTCAAGCTGGCTTCCGCAGAGGCAAGAATGTGACGATAGGAAAGACCGGTGTCGGTGAGAGCATTGCCCGTGCGGAAGCCGACTTTGGTGGCAATTATTGCCTGATCGCGGCGATCGCTCAACGCTTTACCCAACATGATTTCTGATTGACCGTTGGTGTAGGCATCTGCCGTATCAAAGAGGTTGATACCTGCCTCTAACGCTCGGTTGACCATTTGATCGGCGATCGACTGATCAATCTGGTTCATCACGCCCGGAACCAGTTGACCTTCGCCAAAAGTCATGGCTCCAAACGCCAACCGAGAGACAACTAAACCTGTATGTCCTAACGTTGTGTATTGCATGATGCATCCTAGTTAATAAGTTTGCAAATTAAGCGATTGGTGGTTGAGACGTGAACTATTTGGTCAGGTAGCCACCTGTAACATCAATATCAGTCCCCACAATACAAGTGGGATCAGCAGAACTTAACCACAAAACGGTTTTGGCAATTTCATCTACTTGCACAATGCGCTTGATTGGATATTCCTGAGCCACCGTTTCAAAGTTAGTGTTCCAGGCAGCTAACGCCCGTCGCAGCATCGGCGTATCGACGGCACCCGGAGAAAGCGAATTAATCCGAATGTTCTTGTCTGCATACTCCAAAGCGGCAACTTTGGTCAGAGACATAATGGCGTGTTTGCTGGCGCTGTAGGGTGCGATCGTGGCAAAGCCCACATGCCCAGAAACGGAGGCGTTATTGATAATTACACCGCTTCCCTGTTGGAGCATGATTGGGATCTCATATTTCATCGACAGAAACGTTCCTGTGGCATTGGTTGTCATGACATTCATCCAATCTTCTAAGGATTGCTCAGCAACCGTGAGAGGCTTACTTTCAATGCCTGCATTGTTGAACGCGATATCGATGCGACCGTATTTTGCCACGCAAGTTTCAACCAGCGATCGAATCTCCTGTTCCCTGCGAATATCAGCTTTCTGATATGTTGCCTGTCCGCCCGTCGCTCGAATGCTTTGGGCAACTTGTGCTCCGAGTGCCTCTCGCCGACCGCAGAAATGGACGATCGCCCCTTCTTTGGCAAACGCTTTTGCGGTGGCTTCGCCAATGCCTGAAGTTGCGCCTGTAATCAGCACTACTTTGCCTGAAAATCTGCCTCTAGAACTGGTGTCGGTTGCCTGAGGTAGCGGCGGTTGAGGGTTGGCTTGCGCCTTGGCGGTCACGTTGGCTATCGCTGCGACTCCGGCGATCGTGCCACCGCCTAAAATGAGTCTGCGTCGGTTCATGGCGTTGAGCTTGCGCGTCATGTAGGTTTCTCCTCCTCTGTTGCTACTGTCAGATTAGAGAAATCGGCTTGGTAAAGCACGCCCGATTCTTGCTGCGCTTTATCGAAATCTTGCTGACTGCTTCAAAACTGATCGCGGTAGCCTTTTGGGGTTGTCCCTGTAGCTTTGCGAAATTGCGCCGTGAAATGACTTTGATTCGAGAAGCCGACTCGATACGCCACTTCCGATACCGAAAGTCGGGTGACAGACAGCAGCAGCTTTGCCCGCTCAAGGCGTTGCTGGGTCACATAGCGATGCGGCGATTGACCTGTAGCCGCCTTGAACTCGCGGGCGAAGTGAAACGGACTGACATGCGCCACCGTTGCTAGTTTGGCGATCGTCAAGTCTTCAGCCAGGTTTTCTTCAATGAAATCTTTGAGCTGTTTCAGCATCAGCCCCTCTAACGTTCCTACTTCCAATCTGGGCTGCGTCATCAAGCCGCTGTAATTTCGCAGCAGATGCACTGCTAGCACGTTGGTTAGCGACTCAGTGAGCAATTTGCCAGCCAGTCCACCATTGAGCAGCTCGGACTTAAACAGGTTCGCCACATGCAGAATCGTGGGATCTGCAAACAAGACCCGGTATTCAATTTCTACACCCGTCGAGAGTGAGGACTCTGCTGCCACTCGGTTTAGCAGCTCAGGGTTGAGGGTCAGATGGACACATTCGCTCTTTCCCTCTCGATACGACCAAACAAATTCGCTTGATGAGTAAAGAAAAACGCTTCCGGGCAGCAAAGGAGTCGTCTGACTAGAACCACCATCGACCCGCCACACGACCCGCTCTTGAGGAGCCAGTGCCACGCCGATCGTCTGCTTGGGAAACGTGGCATCATAATCTCCGGTTTCGTTTGAGCACATATACTCAACCGTGATGCCGTCCCAAACCGCTTTCAGATAGTCTTGGTGATGGGGAATACCGATCGGCTCCATCAGTCCTGTCCTACGCTGGATTGTCTCTGTACGATTAGCTGACTTCGTCTGCCACTATAGCGATTTTAAGCTGAGTCATCAGGACACCTGAGCCACCCGCTAGCACTTTCGCTCAGAAAAGAGTGGCAGGACATCACGGTTGAGTACAGTGTGATGGAGGCAGTGGGCGACTTTGATTTCACTATGCCAAAACACGCGATCAGTGTGGCGTTTATGCCTCATGATCGCGTCACTTGGTCAGTAGATGGCTGGCAGCAAACCACCCCGCTGCCAGCCGGGAGCGCTTTCATCTATGGCGATCGCGAGTTTGTTTGGCATCAGCGCCAGAAGCCGAGTGAGTACATTACGCTTTATCTAGAGCCGGAGTTTTTGCGTCGCACGGCGATCGAGCATGATCTATCTGCTGAAACCAAGCTGTCCCATCGAGTGCTTTTTCCAGACTCTACGATTGTGCAAGCGGCGCATCTGTTTAAGGGCGAATTGTTGAGCGGAGGACTGGCAGGCACTCTGTTTGCGGAATCATTGAAGAATCTACTGGTGGTTCACTTGCTGCGCCAGTATTGCGAACAGGCTCCAAAG
>JACMKO010000534.1 GCA_014380065.1 Leptolyngbya sp. ES-bin-22
CATCAAGTGCTGGAACGCCAGCCCTACAGCTTTGAGCACAAAATTCTAGCAAAAGCTGAGAAAGACTTTCTCACTGACAAAATTGGGGTGAAGCGGTTTCTCAGTGAACTAGGGCGCTCTGAGGTTTATCTCAACGCCTTCTACCATAATTCTTCCAACATGAAGTTTCTAGAACTGTGCTTTAAGCACTTTTTAGGACGGGCACCCTTGAGCCAGGAAGAAATCAAGCACTACTGCGACATCATGATGTACGAAGGGGTTGCAGCCATGATTACAGCGATTCTTGACTCCGAAGAATATCGCAAGGCGTTTGGCTGCTTCACAGTGCCACACCCACGTCAACTGCGCTGCTACGAGTCGCCGAAGGCATATACGGAGTCCCATTTGCTCAATTGTGAACATGTTGGGCAGCGGGGACGATCGATCCCCACCATTTACTGGCATCAACTGGGTTTGACCTGCGATGGTGGTGTGTGCCGTCCTCCCGAAGCTGAAGGTTTTGTCGATTCAAGCGTGCCCACAGAAGCGTTGACAAGACTGCTGGCATTACTGCAATCGACACAGCCAGAGAAAGCACTTGCCGCCCTCTCGACAGAGCATAAGGCGTTGCTACGTCGGGCGATCGGCTAAAGAGAGACCGTCTGT
Source organism: Leptolyngbya sp. ES-bin-22 (assembly GCA_014380065.1). Lineage (GTDB taxonomy): Bacteria > Cyanobacteriota > Cyanobacteriia > Leptolyngbyales > Leptolyngbyaceae > Stenomitos. Next base: position 646 of record JACMKO010000534.1, read on the forward strand.
AGGGAGGTTACACGTAGCGTCCCTACAGGCGAGTACACCATCTTGGAAGCCTACCGCCTGTGCTCTGCGCTTCACCGTGACCGCAATAGCTTCTGGCTGTGCGCCGTCAAAAAGTTCTGCGCTTTCATAATCTCGTAGAGATTAACGTCTGCTTCCAAGAGACAGGCGTGACCACTATACGGCAGCACAACCGTTTGGGCATGGGGAAGAAACTTCTCTAAATGTTGCACCTCTGGCAGCGAGGGCAGCAGGCGATCGGTGGCACTCGCCAGCAGCAAGACAGGCTGTTTTAGCTGTGGGAGTTGCTCATCGGTCACATCAAACTCACCCAGCAGGGAGAGTCGCCAAATCGAAGTCTTTTGAGGTACAGACAGCACAGCGTCGTAAAACGTCTGTCGATCGCCCTCTGCCACACGTCCCAAATAGGCCAGAAAGGGCATCAAGGCGATCGACGACAGGCGATAGGCAAATTCTGGCAGCCAGCGTGTGACTTGCGATCCCCACACGATGATTGGTTTGCGACGAAACGAAGACGCTGGATTGACCAGGATGATGCGATCGAACAATTGCGGCGCGTAAAGTGCTACTTTCATCGCCAAACAGGCACCAAACGATTCGCCACAGAGGTAAACCGGGCGATCGGGCGCTTGCTGTAATTCTGCCTCAATCAGCGCGACAACCGTCTCAGTGAGTACCTGCCAGTTGGTCAAGTCATCCGGCGGAATTGCCAGACAGCGTACATCAAACGCTGGCTCTAGTCCTGCCGTTTGCGTTCTTAACAGGCGACCAGTGCCGTCCATACCTGGCAGAAACACAAACAACGGAAAGTCTGGTTGCAACCGTTCTGGCGTGAGAAAACAGGGACGGCTTTGAACGTTAGGCATAGCGGCACGCGGAGGGGAGGGATAGAGAGAGGTAGAGACTTTGGGCTGGGAGCTGAACGGTGCTCTTTTGAGTCGCTAACAGCCAGCCAGCAATCTTCGTGGTGTTTAGAATTCCTAGTAGCTTCCCTGACTCAACAAAGCACGAATCTCGGTGTGGCATTGTTGGGTCAGTTCAGTCACTAGCGCTTTAGCCTGCTTACCCTGATAGTGTTCGCGGTGCGCTGGACGAATCCAGTAGGGGCGACCAATCAACACATTGACGCGCTGATAGAGCACCATTGGGTGCCAGCCATCCTGCGAAAAAAGTGGTTCCGACGCGTCAAACAAGCTCAGCAATCTCAAGGGAAAAGCGGCATTGACGGCTTCTCGATCAGACGCGATCGCCACCGGCAGTACCACCAAATTTTTCACAGGAGCCCGTAGCGCCAAGTGAGCGAAACCGCGCTGAAACTCGCCGACCTGTCCTGGCAGCGTGTGCCTGACCATTGGTTCAGCGCCTTCGGGAAAGAGACCCACAACTTGCTGAGCCTGCAAAAGTTGAGCTGCCTGGTCAAAAAAGGTTTGTCGTCGCTGCTCTGGAAGCGACAGGGGAAAGCAGCCCATTTTTGTCACGATTTCGCGCATCACAGGTACTTGCCCCATGTAGTGATGGCACGCAAAGCGAATTGGGCGATCGAGCGCCGCCATGAGCAACGGCGCATCCAAAAAGCTGCGATGATTGCTAACAATAAGAACAGGTCCCTCTTGAGGGATACGGTCTTGGTGGTGGGTGTAAAGACGAGTCCCTAGAGTCGCAAGCAGAAGGCGTGAGAGCTGGAGTGGTTGGTCTGAAGGCATGAGGCGGGAAAGCGTGAAAGAGCGATCGCGAGGCGTAGGTATTAATATTACTTTACATGGTTCAGCAGTTGGACTGGGGATGATCGTGGTCTGGCAGCAATGCTGTGGGTAGCATAGCGTTGCATCTAAGCCAGTGAACATGCAGCAGCAGTCGATGAAAAGCGTGCAATTTTGTTTCAACACATGCCGTGAGACTACATTGCGTTTAATCAGCTACGGACACTTACCAGATTTGTGCCTTTAGTTGGCTTAAAGCTAGTTGCGTGGAAAGTTTTTGCGTAAAGAAAATGGGTTTAGCTAGTCCAACAATTAACTTAAGCTTTTCTTAGCGGTTGGGAGGCGATTTGTAGCTAGAATTGTTGGAACGCCACAAATCTACGCTCGACTGAAGCCAACTGTCTAGATACGCTAAGCAACTGTTCGCCCGTTTCTCATGGGTAAGAACGCTGTTCTCTAAAGTCCTTTCTAGCTTGCATTTAACCTCCTGTATACTAGCGAAGCCACTTTCCTTTCTGTGGTACACGTTTTTGCTCAAAATGCATGAATTCTAGCTCTACAAGTAGCAATCTATTTGCAATTACGACACCGCTTTACTACGTTAATGGGTTGCCTCACGTTGGCAGTGCGTACCCCACGATCGCAGCCGATACGATCGCACGTTTTCAGCGTTTGCGCGGCAAATCGGTGCTGATGATTACGGGCACAGACGAACATGGTCAGAACATTCAGCGCACGGCTGAGAGTCGGGGTTTGAATCCCCAAGAACACTGTGACCAAATCGCTGAAAGCTTTAAAGCACTCTGGCAACAGTACGACATTCGCTGCGATCGCTTCATTCGTACCACTGATCCCCGCCATGAAGCGATCGTCAACGAATTTTTTCAGCGCATCTGGGATCGGGGCGACATTTACCTTGGGCGGCAGCAAGGCTGGTACTGTCTCTCTTGCGAAGAGTTTAAAGAAGAGCGCGACCTGTTAGATAACCATCACTGCTCGATTCACACTAACCGTGAAGCTGAGTGGCGCAATGAAGAGAATTACTTCTTTCGCTTGTCGAAGTACCAAAGCCAGCTAGAAGCACTCTATGCCGATCGACCCGACTTCATCCAGCCAAACGCACGCCGTAATGAAGTCCTTAGCTTTGTGAGTCAGGGCTTGCAAGACTTTTCGATTTCTCGTGTGAATTTGGATTGGGGCATTCGCGTCCCATCTGATGCTAAACATACGCTCTATGTTTGGTTTGATGCGCTTTTGGGGTACGTGACGGCGCTCCTCGAACCTGATAGTGAACCAACGTTGGCGAACGCGCTTCAGCATTGGTGGCCCATCGACACTCACTTGATCGGCAAAGATATTTTGCGGTTTCATGCTATTTACTGGCCCGCTATGCTGCTGTCTGCTGCTTTGCCGCTGCCTGGACGAGTGTTTGGGCACGGGCATTTAACCAAAAACGGGCAGAAAATGGGTAAGACATTGGGAAACGTCCTCGACCCTGTGGCGCTGGTTGAGCGCTATGGCTCTGATGCTGTCCGTTATTACTTTCTTAAAGAAATCGAGTTTGGGCGGGACGGCGACTTTAGTGAAACATGTTTTATCAACGTTTTGAATGCAGACCTGGCAAATGACCTGGGTAATTTGCTGAATCGGACGCTGAAAATGGCTCACAAATACTGTGGTGCTTCGGTTCCAGACGTTTCGAGGGAAGCAATTCAAGCAGGCAGTACGCTGAGCGCGATCGGGCGTGAGTTGGGCGATCGTGTGGCTCAAGCGTACAACGCTCTTGCCTTCAGCCAGGCCTGCGAGGAAATTCTGAGTCTAGTTAAAGCGGGCAATAAATACATTGATGACCAGGCACCCTGGTCGTTGTACAAGCAAGGACAGAAGCAGGCAGTCGAACAAATTTTGTACACTGTATTAGAGTCCGTCAGACTTGCGGCCTATCTCCTAGCGCCGATCACACCAAAGCTGAGTACAACAATCTATCAACAACTAGGCTTCCCAGTTGATTTTAATGACCAGTTCCTCATTAATACTTCGGCTCCGTTCGTGCCTCATATGTCTTGGGGCACACTGCCGCCAAAGCAGCCTTTAGGGGAACCTCAACCTGTTTTTCAACGATTAGAACTTTTAGAAGCTGTTTCATCTTGAGCCGCCAAATGGTTGCTCAGCCTTGCTTGATCGATTAAACCGTCCACTCTTAAAACCGAGACATAACACTCATGCTAAGTAATAACTTCGATAACGAATCTGTTTTCACCCAAGAACAAGTCCTTGAAAATCGCGGTCGGGTTGCCATTTTTATCGACGGCTCCAATTTGTTTTACGCTGCGCTGCAATTGGGGATTGAAATTGACTACACCAAGCTGCTGTGCCGCTTGACCGCTGGTTCGCGACTACTGCGCTCTTTTTTCTATACAGGGGTCGATCGCACCAACGAAAAGCAGCAGGGGTTTTTGCTCTGGATGCGGCGCAACGGCTATCGGGTGATTTCCAAAGATTTGGTGCAACTGCCTGACGGTTCTAAAAAAGCTAACCTGGATGTCGAAATTGCCGTTGACATGATGTCTCTGGTCGGCTCTTACGATACGGCTGTTTTGGTCAGTGGTGATGGTGATCTTGCCTATGCGGTGAATGCAGTCAGCTATCGTGGTGTGCGGGTTGAAGTCGTGAGCCTTCGATCGATGACCAGTGACAGTTTGATCAATGTTGCCGATCGCTACATCGATTTGGACAACATCAAAGAAGATATTCAGAAAACGCCGCGCAGCTACACCTACCGCCCCTTGTCTACAGTCGGGCTAATGGATGATTCTGAAGAAGCTTAGGCGAACCGCTCGCTTTTGGGTGCAGGAGTCAGGCGATCGGGTTGGAGCGCTTGGGCTGATCTGGAACGTTAGTGACGCAATTAGAGTCTAGAAGTTTAGGTGCTAGGCATGGGGCTGTAGACTAGAAAACAGTCTTGCGTCTGGCTGTTCACGTTGTCAGTAACCTCCTGTATGCCCATTCTGTTTCTTCTACAGCACACTGCCACACAGCAAAAAAACCGTGGCTGGCGTATGCTCAGTTCGACGCTGCTGATCATGCTGCTGTTTGTTGTGCTTGGCACACTAGGAGCCTGCGGCAGCCGAAACCGTACTGCCGAAAAAATTGCTCAAGATAGCAAGAAGGCTGAAGATTTTGACAACAGCCTTACCTTTAACGCGGTGACGCTAGAGGAGTTTGATAACAAAGGGCGACTGTGGTGGAAGGTGAAGGCAGCACAGGCAAGTTACAGCAAAGATAAAAAGATTGCGCGCCTCCAGCAGCCGACGGGCGAATTTTTCCAGGATGGCAAGTCGGTTTTGCAGGTGAAGGGGCAACAGGGCGAAGTGCAGCAAAACGGTCAAACTATTTTTCTGCGGGGTAAAATCACCGCGACGGACACGCGCGATGGGCTGGTCATGCAGGGTGATGAACTGGAATGGCAACCCCGAAAAGAACTGGTGATTGTGCGCAATAACTTGACTGGCACGCACCGTCAGCTTAAAGTTGCTGCCAAAGAAGGGCGCTTGTTTACACGTACCCAGCGGTTGGAATTGCAGGGTGCTGTTAAGGCGCAAGCCACTAATCCAGCGTTGACGTTCCAGTCTGAGCGTTTGATCTGGCAGATGAAGCAACAGACGTTGGCGAGCGATCGCCCCTTGCAGATCGATCGCTTCAACAAAACAGTCTTAACCGATCGGGCAACCGCTAATCAAGGTGTCGCTGACCTCAAGGCAAAAACCATTACGCTGAAGCAAAATGCTCAGATAACATTGGCTGATCCACCCACTCAGCTCGCCAGCAATGACTTAGTTTGGGATTTGCAAGGTCAAACGGTTGCGTCTGACCAACTCCTGACGATCGACAATCGGCAACAGCAAGTGACCCTCAGCGGCAGTCAGGGACGCATCGACCTCAAGTCCAAAATGCTTTACCTGGAGGGCGATGTGCGTGGTGTTGGCGAGAAGAACCAATCCCAGCTCAACGCCGATCGGTTGAACTGGAATATCGTGACCCAAAAATTTGAGGCGGACGGCAACGTCAGATATCAACAGGGTCAGCCGCCTTTAAATCTAACCGGTCCAAGAGCAACTGGTACGCTTCGTGACCAAAACATTCTCGTGAGCGGTGGCAGAGTGGTGACGGAGTTCGTGCCTTAAGGCATTTGCGTCGCGGCTTGCAGGCTAACCCGCAGCGGTCAGGCAACGATCACTATTAGCCTAATGGCGAATGACATCCAGCAGAAACTCAGTCAAACAGTTCTCCCCAATCGTCTCTAGAACGCGGGTGTTCACAATATCGAACTTTGCACCTGCTTTTGACCGCAAATCTTCATCCAGAGCGGTCAGAAAACCTCTGGCAATGAGGTCATTGCCAATTTGAGCGAAGCCAATGCCAAGCTCCTGCGCGTGTTCCATTTTCTGAGTGGCGTGGACAATCGCTTTCACAATTGCCATGCGATCGAGGGGTTCACCATCAATCAGTACAATAATGATTTCGCCGTTCGGCTTTGTTTGTCCTGCTGCCTTACGCTCAAAATAGTCATCCAACGCTGCTTGCAACCCATCCAGCAGCTTTAAGCCCTCCGGCGGGTAGTTTGCTTCAAAAAGCTGCTCAAGCTTGTCAGGTGTCACCTTCTTGTACTGCTTGAACGAACCAGATGGGTCTTGCCGCGAGGAGATGTAGAGCGTAATCCCGTCAGGGTCGAGTTCTTCACATTTTCCCACCAGTGCCATCACGGCATCATGAGCCGCCACCCAGCTACTGGCAAACCCTGGCGATGTCGGCAAGACGCTAGCAGCCGTTTTAGCAGCAATGACGGTGTAGTCGCGGTTTTCTAGCAGTGGTTCAACCATGAATGACGCTCCGGTAACACAGGCTAGTTTCTAATTTTTGGAGGCTGCTGCTGTCAGTTACGCAAGCAGGGCCACAAAGGTGACTCAGCCCCGTGTAGACCGTTTTATTCTAGTGGGGTGCTTGACTAGCGCTTACTGCTGTCCAGCCACAGACTTATGGCGATCGTCACAACGTTTAGGACGTGGGGATCAAAGTGTGTGTGTGCGTTGCCCCCAGCCAGGGGTTTCACCCCTGCACCCCGTCCTAACCCATCTGTCTCTTGCCATAGCACTCGCGTACTTTAGTTTATCCTGCTGCCAAGCAAAAATCTCTGGCAGGTGCCTCTTGTCGGGTAGCATCGCCAGAGATATTTGTGATGGTCACGAACTTGCTTTTTTGGTTAGACCCTCTTTTCCGATTAGGAAACGCGATCGAGGACAGGTGCTTTCAACAGCTTAGGACTGAGAGCTTGCAGTATGGCTGTTTCGACCGGAGCTTTCTGCGCCAAAGACGGCACCTGTGCACGGAGACGGGTGGTTAGTTGCTGCGTCTTAGCATCGTAGATTTGGGTCAGCAGCTTGGGGTACAACCCAATGCCAATGATGGGTACTAACAGCGCCGCAATAATGAACACTTCGCGGGGTTCTGCGTCAGCCAGCACTTCGTGATCAGTGAGGGTTTTGTTTTCGGGACCGTAAAAGATCTCCCGTAGCATCGATAGCAGGTAGATCGGCGTGAGAATCACGCCCACTGCTGCCAGTAAAACCACGAGCACCTTGAACGGTGGCGCGTAGGCATCGCTGGTAGCAAAGCCAACAAACACCATCAGCTCTGCAACGAACCCACTCATGCCAGGTAAGGCCAGGGATGCCAGGGAACAAGCAGTGAACATGGAGAAAATCTTGGGCATCTTTTGACCGACACCACCCATTTCATCCAGCATCAAGGTGTGGGTGCGATCGTACGTTGCCCCTACCAAGAAAAAGAGGCTGGCACCAATTAAGCCGTGAGACACCATTTGCAGCACCGCACCACTCAAGCCCAGATCGGTAAAAGACGCAATGCCGATCAGCACAAAACCCATGTGCGAAATGGAGGAGTAAGCAATTTTACGCTTCAAGTTGCGTTGGGCAAAGGATGTGAGTGCGGCATAGATGATGTTGACAACCCCCAAAATCACCAGCGCTGGCGCAACCGTTGCATGAGCCGCAGGCAGCATTTCTGCATTCATACGAATCAGCGCGTAACCACCCATCTTCAGCAGAATGCCTGCCAGCAGCATATGTACGGGAGCCGTCGCTTCACCGTGAGCATCGGGTAGCCAGGTGTGTAGTGGAATGATCGGCAGCTTGACCGCATAGGCAATGAGAAAACCTGTGTAGAGCCAAAGCTGTAGCGTCAAGGGGAAGTCCTTTTGCATCAGCGATCGCATGTCAAACGTGACTGTATCGCCATAGAATGCCATCGCCAGAGCCGACAGGAGAATAAAGAGCGACCCCCCCGCCGTGTAAAGAATGAACTTAGTCGCTGCGTATTGACGCTTCTTGCCACCCCAAATGGACAGCAACAAATAAATGGGGATCAGCTCCAGTTCCCACGACAGGAAAAACAGCAGCATATCCTGCACGGCAAAGACCGCAATCTGCCCCCCGTACATCGTCAACAGTAGGAAGAAAAACAAACGCGGCTTCAACGTCACAGGCCAAGCAGCCAGCGTAGCCAACGTTGTGATAAACCCCGTCAGCAGGATCAGCGGCATCGATAGCCCATCGGCTCCAACAGACCATCTCAGGTCTAGCTGAGGCACCCAGGTATAGCTCTCAAAGAGCTGCATCTCCGAGCTAGAAAAGTCGTAATAGCTGTAAAAGGCGTAAACCAGGAGCGCAAAGTCGATCAGCCCAATCACAAGGGCATACCAGCGAATGGTCTTGCCATCCTTGTCAGGAATGAACGGAATGAGCAGCGCTGCCGCGATCGGGAACAGGATGCTAGTCGTTAGCCAGGGAAAATTAGCGGTAAGCATCAGTGGCTAGTGGTGAGTGGTGAGTGATTAGAACGGGTTTCTAACGTGCTGCGTTTCTAACGTGCCGCCCTTAGGAACGTGAATTAAATAATCTGTAGATCCGACACCCTGTAGGGGCATGGCACTGCCATGCCCCTACGCGAGAAATTCGATCTTATTTAATCTGTGTTCCTTAGAGCCTAAACACCAGATCGCTAAGGCTGACTGAATTTGCTGCTCTAGCTTTAGGTCGTTCATTGCTAGGACTGTCGCTCGAAGCCTTGAGCACTGCCGTCAGCGTCAAATGATCAATGCCTAAGGTAGTGTATCTGCCTCTAATCACTAACCACCAACAACTAACAACTTCTTAAGCTATGCCTTTAGGTAATGCCTGAAAAGATCACCAGACCCAGAACCGCCGCAAAGACAATCAGCGCATAGAACTGGGCACGACCATTCTCAAGGTACTTCAACACCTCGCCTGTAAAGAGCGTGACCAAACCTGCCAGGTTGACCACACCATCCACGACTTTGGAATCTACTTCCAGGACTTGTCTCGCTAACCGACGGCTACCGATGACAAAAACATCGTAGTAGATATCGTCGAAGTACCACTTGTTTTTCGATAGTTGGTATAACGCCGGTATTTTGGCTGCGATCGCGGCTGGGTCAATCTTCTTCTGCGCATACATCAAAATTGCCAGCGAGATACCAATCAGCGAAATGCCGACCGAACTACCCGCCATCACGAAAAATTCGCTCAGATTCTCGCCCCCCTCGGCTGCCAGCTCCACCGCTTCACCAGGCGCATGAATGAAGGCTTCAAAGTAGTTAGCAAACGGTGTGCCCACGAGACCAATCAAGACCGAAGGCACCGCCAGGACAACCAACGGCAAGGTCATGGTGAAGGGCGACTCATGGGGAAATTCGCTGTGATGCTCTTCGTGTCCATGTTCCTCGTCGGCGTGACCATGAGCAGTCTCTAGCATTAACTCCTGGGGATTCATCGCACCAGGACCGATCGAGACTCCTTGCGCTTGGAGTTGTTCGACTTTGATCGTTTGGCGCACGATCGCATCGTTACCCCGAAAGCCACCCTCAAACGTGGAGATATACATGCGGAACATGTAGAACGCTGTAATCCCTGCCGTCAGGTAACCCACGCCCCAGAGCAATGGGTTTGCAGCAAACGCATTCCCCAAAATTTCATCCTTTGACCAGAAACCTGCAAAGGGTGGAATGCCTGAAATCGCCAGTGTTCCAATCAAAAACGTAATGGCAGTGTAAGGCATGTACTTCCGCAAACCGCCCATGAGCCGCATATCTTGGGCGTAGGCTGGGTTGTGCCCGACGACGTGCTCCATACCGTGAATGACTGAACCTGATCCCAAGAAGAGCATTGCCTTGAAGTAGGCATGGGTCATCAGGTGGAACATGCCAGCGCTGTAGGAGCCTACGCCCATTGCCATCACCATGTAGCCCAACTGCGACATCGTAGAGTATGCCAGCCCTTTCTTGATGTCATTTTGCGTGATGGCGATCGACGCACCCAGAAAGGCTGTAAAGGCACCTGTGTAAGCAATGACATCCATCACAACCGGGATGCCTTCAAACACGGGAAACATGCGCGCAATCAAGAACACACCTGCCGCTACCAGCGTCGCTGCGTGAATCAACGCCGAAATCGGGGTCGGACCTTCCATCGCATCGGGAAGCCAAACGTGAAGCGGGAACTGCGCTGACTTCGCAACCGGTCCCAAGAAAATCAGGATGGCAAACAGCGCGGCAAGCCCACCACTGAGTGCGCCCGATTGCACCAGGTCTTGAAGGCGTTCGCCGATCGTGGCGAAGTCGAAACTGCGCGTTGACCAGTAAAGCCCCAAAATGCCCAACAGTAGACCAAAGTCACCCACTCGATTGGTGACAAATGCCTTTTGACAGGCATCAGCAGCGGCTTTGCGATCGAACCAAAAGCCAATGAGCAGGTAGGAACACATCCCTATCAGCTCCCAAAAGATGTAAACCTGCACCAGATTTGGACTCATCACCAGCCCCAGCATTGAGGAACTGAACAAGCTCAAATAGGCGTAAAAGCGCACATAGCCAGGATCATGTGCCATGTAACCATCCGTGTAAATCATGACGAGGAACGCGACCGTCGTCACAATCACCAGCATCAAAGCAGTGAGATGGTCAATGGTGTAGCCCATATTGAGATGAAAGTCGCCTGCCGATGCCCACTCAATCATCTGCGTGTAAGGCGCATGACCATTGATTTGGCTCCAAAGCAGCCCTGACGAAAGCACCAGCGCGGCTCCAGTCAGCGAGACAATAAAAATTGAATTAACCTGTCGTAGCTGATTGGTTGCTTTGTTAAAGGAGATCAGCCCCAAACCGATAATCATTGCACCAGCCAGCGGCAAGACTGGAATCAGCCAGGCGTACTGATAAATCGCTTCCATTGCTCATGCCTACGGTTAAAGTTCTTCACTTGGTTGGGAAAACCGTTTACATTGTGACACATGCTTAACAAGAAACTGTCAGATGCGAACACAACATTCTGGCTTTGACACGGCTCAGTATTCCCAACACACTCAAAGGAACTGTATCTGTAGAAAGGTGGGGCTTCGTACATGTTTGCAGCCTCATCCCCATTCGACGCTTGCTGTGAAACAGTTTGGGACTACGCTCCAAATTCCCGGCTTTTGCCAGAGCAAGCCAACGTACCAAAGTGATCGTATGTAAAAGAGAGTTCAGCGTTCAAGTTGCCCATCTTCGAGAATGCTAGAGAAGCAACATTGAAGTTCAAGCGTTCCGTTTAGGAGACTAACAGGCTTGAAGAGCAAAGCTTCAGCACAGCATGATCGCGTCTTCAAATTGGACGCACTGCCAATCATGATGCAGTCACCCCCAGCCCTTAGTCACTAACCGCGATCGGATGGAATGACTTCAGGCTGAACATTCGCTTGAGGCGGATGGACTAACACCCTCTGCAACTCCGTCCAAAGATCATCGCGTCGATGCAAACCTTCCAGCCGATGTATAACCTTGCCACCCTCAAACAGAAGGATAGTCGGTAGGGTTGTAATGCGGTAGCGACTTGATAGCTTGAGGTTCTCGTCGGCATTAATCCCAATCAACTTAAATTGTTTGCCCCATTCAGCCTGAAAGCGCGTTAAGAGTGGTTCGATCATTTTGCAGGGACCACACCAGGGCGCTCCAAAATGCACAACCACGGGGTTAGGAGATTCCAAAACTTCTTCTACAAAGGTTTGTTCGCCCATCGCAGGTTTAGATTTCCTTATAATTCAGATGCTTAATACTTAACTTGGGATCATCCTACCAGCCAACGCTATTTGTTGCACGAATCAAAATGGGATGTGCCCACCAAAAAAGCAGCACGAAACCGCCAACCCCTAAGTACGCAGGGCGAACAAATTCTTGCCAGTTAAGAGACTGTTTCCCCTGCACGATCGCCGCAAACGGTACGACTGAGGTACGCGTCTTTACCGCTTCAAACGCTTCACCGTAACGAGCCAGTAGGCGACGATCGCCATGCCACACACCAAACAAATGGTGCAGTACTAACCCGATCGAAGTGACGACCATAAATGATGTTCCTAGCCATAGCGTATGAGCAACACACCAGATGATTTGTCCCACCATTTGTGGATGTCGCGTCACGCGAATGATGCCAGTTTCGTAAAGATGCACTTCCGGTTTTTGGATCGCTGCAACTTCCAATAAGTTGAACGTCGCCGGGTAAAGAAAGAGAAAGGAAATCGCAGATAAGACCCAAACCGTTGTCTGAACACCTAATACTCCCTGCACCTGCCAGAGCTGTAGCCCATCGTAGCGGTGATTAAAAAAATAAATGATCAGCACCACTGCCAGACTCAGACTCACCAGCGCAAACAAAACCCGGTAGAGTCGCGGACCGATTTGCTTTTCGCCCCAGGGCCGCAACGCCGCCAGCCCGCTGTGCGCGATCGCAAAACTCAACAACAAACCCAACATGATCAAATGGCTAGGCGTAAACCAATCGAACGTCATAAAAGAGAACAAGAGGGATAGAAAAAACTGTTCTCTTATTATCCGCTGCTTTCCGCCCTCTTCACGATCTTTACCTCTCCCCTCTCCCCTCGCACTTAGAACACAATGTCTACATTGACCTGCCTTAGATCGATCGTATAAAGACATCCCCGGTCATCGTTCCACGTAGCAACCAGTAGACTGTATGGCTCCAGAACCGCTATCGCTGTTGGATTAGCGGGTCCTGAAATGCGTCCCAGCGCTAGACCGTAACGGTCTAAGACAATAATTTGCCCATCCACCGCCATCAAAATGTAGCCCCACGATGCCGATGCTAGGAGAGTAGGCACAATGTCTACCCCAACGCGCACGATTCTGAGAGGCTTTAAATCAATGAGCAACACTGAGTTGGTCTGCCCTGGTTCCAATGCCATCAGGCAATAAGGCGTGCTGCCACTTAGGACTTGGCGCAACGGAACCGGTAAGCTAAACGCACTCACCCGCTTTCCCCGACGGGTAAAAAGCTCCAGCAAGACCCCAGTGATATAAGAGTTTGTGCCCTTATCCACGAGATGGGAGAAAGCAGCGACATAGCGTGAGTCTGCCATCGCCAGGTGAAACAAATGAGCCGATGGTCGAGGCGCTACAGCGCTGCCGTTACGACTGCTGGACTTAAACGCCTGCATCCGTGACAAACTCCAGAAGCCCAGGACACTGGTTACTTTATCTGGCTCTAGCACTGCCACCGCCATCCATCGTCCGCTTGCCTCAATGGTGGCGAGAAAATCCCGACTAAATTCAGCCACCAGATTGAGCACCGCAGGCTGTAGCGGGGTCATGCCGTTCGTTGCTTGCTGCACATGCGTCTGGCTAGGCTGAGCGATGCCCTGTTGAAGGAGTGCGATCGGAAGCCGATAGATGGAGCGCTGTGTTACCGCAAAGCACCCTTGCGGTCGCACCAGCAGTTCTTTGACCGCTTTGGGCAAGCGCACTGAGGTTACGAGCGATCGCGCCTCACCTTCAGACGCAATCCCAGCAGCCAGCAACCCTTCGGGGTAGCTCTGGCAGCTAATGTAGTGATTGCGAACCTGATAGACCTGTTCAGCAATACTTCCAGCGGTCACCAGTGCTGGTACTGTAGCTACCGCATCAATGGCACTCAGTGGAGGTGGTGTCCTTGTCGATGCCGTGATTAACTGTTGCACTTCAGCCTGTAGCACATCCTGTTGTACGTATTTGCAGACACGGATGGGTAAGACGATGGACGATCGCAGCAGCCTGGAATCCG
>JACMKO010000535.1 GCA_014380065.1 Leptolyngbya sp. ES-bin-22
AGCAAGAGCAAGACTAAGGATCGTGGATTAAATAAAACCGACAAATTGTTCGTAGGTAGGAGCGCACAGCCGTGCGCCCCTACGGAAAACGCCGAGGTGATTAAATTCTTGTTCCTAAGCATCTAACGCTTATTCTTCTCCGCTTCTTATTAACTTTTCTAACGGTTCAGATAGCTTTTCTAACCAAGCATCCCACCCTGGACGTAGAATTAGCCTATTCTTAGAAACCCTTAGATAAGTTAGGACACATTCAGTTATGTCTGACCCTAGAAATGCAGAGCTTATTCAACCCTGGAAAGGCGATCCTTTTACAGGAAATCTGTCTACACCGATTAGCGATTCTGCCTTTACCAAAGCCTTTATTGGCAATCTACCTGCTTACCGCAAAGGGCTTGCGCCGATCGTACGCGGTCTCGAAATTGGTCTTGCTCACGGCTATTTCTTAATTGGTCCCTGGGTAAAGCTTGGACCTCTGCGCGATTCTGATGCGGCGGCGCTAGGCGGCTTAATTTCTGGGATGGCATTGATTTTGATTGCGACCGCGTGCCTCTCTGTCTACGGTCTCGTCACCTTTGACGACGACCATAGTGGCGCTAAAGACTCCTTGCAGACGGCAGACGGCTGGAGCCAACTGACTGGCGGCTTTTTTGTCGGTGCGACAGGCGGTGCTTTTGTTGCCTTCTTCCTGCTTAAGGAATTCTCCACAGTCGATTCTATCTTCCGTGGTTTAGTCAACAACTAAGTTGGTCAACCTTAGTCAATCACTCAAGTTGCTTCAAGCCAAGGGAGCCTGGATCGAAACGATCCAGGCTCCCTTTATCTCTCAGACCTACGCAAGATCCCCGGCTTCGATAGAAGGGCAAGCTTTCAGGCTTAAGTTTTTACCGGAAGCTGGGGATTTGAACACCTTATGGGTAAGTCCTCTATTTTTATCTTTTCCTACAGGCTGCTTCTGAAAGCTAGAGATTGTTCTGGATTGCTTTAACGCTTACCTATAAGTATGAAGCCCGATAGACGTTGCCTATCGGGCTTCATGCTTATGAATGACCAACTGCTACAAACTAAGCGTCTAACGGATGTATTCCTTCAGCACGCTGTTGCGGTTTGGATGACGAAGTTTGCGCAGAGCCTTTGCCTCGATCTGGCGAATGCGTTCGCGAGTAACGTTGAAGATCTGACCAATCTCTTCTAACGTTTTCATACGACCGTCATCCAAGCCGTAACGCAGGCGCAGCACATCACGCTCACGAGGGCTAAGGGTATCCAGAACGCTTTCCAAATCCTCGCGCAGCAGGTTCTTCGAAACCTGATCTTCGGGCGTTTCGCCGTCCGATTCGATGAAGTCTCCCAGACGAGAGTCTTCTTCTTTACCGATCGGGGTTTCCAACGAAATTGGCAACTGAGCGGATTTCGCAATAAACCGCAGCTTCTCGATGGTCATCTCCATCCGAGTAGCAATTTCTTCTTCCGTTGGCTTGCGTCCCATTTCCTGCGACAGAAGCTTGGTGGTCTTCTTGATGCGCGAGATCGTTTCATAAAGGTGAACCGGCAAGCGAATCGTGCGAGACTGGTCTGCGATCGCCCGTGTAATTGCCTGACGAATCCACCAGGTAGCGTAAGTAGAGAATTTGTAGCCCTTCTCGTGGTCAAACTTCTCTGCCGCCCGGATCAAACCTAAGCTGCCTTCCTGAATCAAATCCTGGAACGACAAGCCCCGGTTCATGTACTTCTTAGCGATCGAGACGACTAAGCGCAAGTTGGATTGCACCATCTTGTCTTTAGCACGGCGACCCAGGTGCAACCGATGGCGGAACGCTGAAAGCGGCATATTGACCGCATTCGCCCATTCTTTATCCTGAGGATCACGGTCTAGTTGCAGCAGCAAGTCTTCTCGAATGCGCTCTAGCTCAAGCAAATCAGCAATTTTGCGTGCAAGCTCAATTTCTTCGTCTGCCCGCAGAAGCCGAATGCGTCCAATTTCCTGCAAATACAAGCGAATTGAGTCTTCGGTGTAGTGCTTCTTCTTTACCTGCGTTCGGCGACGAGTAGACCGAGCCTTACCAGGCTTACTGTCTTCCTCTTCCGTGACCGCATCGGCAGGTTCATCCCGATCTTCATCTTCGATGAAAAACCCCAATTCGCTCTCAGGCAGGTCGCCGGAGGCATCGCTTGAAAGCTCAATTTCGAGTACGTTGTTGGCCTGGGTCATGCCGCGTTCCTCATGCTCCTTAACTAGAAAAAAAAATCAGTCAACAGAGAAATTTACATGAAGAGTACAAAGCTGAGTCAATCAAGACTGACGATTCAACTAAGTATCTTCATGAGCCAATTGGATGTACCTCTCTACCACAACCATCTCTTTAGGTAGAGGCACCAAGTTCTAGGATACAGTAAACAGAATATGCGGGGGTTGCTTCTGATTGTAGCTTTTCCGGCAAAAAGACAAACGTCTCTAATTTACTTCAGTGACAAAGCGTCAATCAGCAGCATAGCAACTACCAATCCATAGACAAACTATCAAAGTTTCATCACAAAGTAAGAATACGTTTGGCAAAAGGACAGTTTGCCTTTGGGCACTTAATGATTTGGTTTCTAAACATTCGACGTTTGGGTTACTACGATAGCTGAATCATGACTGGAACTGGGCATACGCACTATACAATCGAGGTTTGACTCGGGAGGGCTATAGCGTTAACTTCAGATAAACTGCTTCTGAAGTCACTCTTTGCCTCGTACTCCAAAGGGAGATGAGCCTCTGATAGTTACGTTAACTCAGATACTCTAAGTTAGCAGAGCAAACGTGAATCATGACCAGGCTTTTCCAAAAACCACAACCGGGGCTTCTCCAGGATACTGAAGAATCTCCAAGCATGATCCTAACAATTTACTGAAATACTTCAGCAATTCTAACGAATTCTTAAAACTTGCCTTCACCGATGGCGAGTGGTTGCTCAAGGGCGCGATGGCTGACAACCACAAAAATTAGCACCACCTCACCGTTGTAGTAACGATCGATTGGTCTTCGTCGCGCGCGCAGAGTTTGAACCCTTGCCAGAGAACGTTACGCTTTGTTAACGGTGCCACTTGAAGACGATCGCAGCTTGAGCAAAGCAATTACTCATGGATCGGGCGATCGCTTGAAGATGCATCTGTTTGAATCTGAAGTATTGCATCCAAAAGGCTAGAAGCGTCAGCGGTCAGTAGAATACGGTTCACCGAGGAATCACGTAGGCTAATCCAGAGGCTACAGGTTGTCGCAGAGCTACTGAGCACGATGGCTGTCGTCTGTCGAGCTAACTTGCAAGCAAGCTGGTACACCTGAGGGCGCTTCTGTAGGGCAAATGATTCTAAGCGGCAGTAAAGCTCACCCTGGTGATACATGCCACAGCGAATGCTGCCGTTAAACCAAAAGTTAAACGTGAAAATTTGTTCCTCGTTGATCACTAAGGGCGACACAAGCATGATCTACAGAAATAACGGCTATTTCATGGGATGAACTGCTTTTCAGTATGGGTTGAAGCGTACCAAAATCTAACATGCATCCAAAAAATAATCGCCCCCGCGCTGGGCGATCGCCCAGCGCGGGTTCAAGAAGATCGATCCTGCCAAAGTTGATCGATCGTGACGAAGCGATAGTCTTGTGCCAAGAGTAGGGGAATCAACTGCGCTACGGTGTCAGCAACATCGGCTCCGCCATGATAACCATCGTGCAACACGATCATGGAGCCATTCTCAACTTGCTGTAGGATGCGTTGAACAACGGTGGTGGTGCCGGGTCTCACCCAGTCTTCGGGGACAACGCTCCACATGACAGAGCGGTACTGCCATTGCTGGAGTAGAGCCAGAGTGTTGGGTGTAAAAAGCCCATTGGGAGGGCGAACATCGCGCACAGACTCTGAGGGCAACTGGCAGGCATGTGTAATTTCAGCCTGTGTTTGTACTAGCGTTTCTTTGAGCGCCGCTGCCGAAAGGAGGGGAAACGATCGATGGTCATACCCGTGCAGCCCAATCCAATGCCCCTGTTCGTAGACATCGCGGGCGATCGTGGGCGATCGTTGAACACAGGCTCCCAGCCAGAAAAAGCTAGCGGTGACGCTGTAGCGCTCCAGTGTCTCCAGAAGTTGCGGCGTAAAGCGGGGATGGGGACCGTCATCAAAGGTGAGCGCGATCGTACGACATGCAGCGTCACCCGACCACAAGCAGTTTGGGAAAAGTGGTTTGAGTGCCCGATAAAGCAGCGGATAAGCAGGTGCAAAGGGCATTAGTCTACTCTATACAGCAACGCAAACCGCCTGACGGGTATGCGCCGATTGGACAAGTGAAGACAGCACTTCATGGCTCAGTGGGTAAACCAGAAAGCCATCAAAGCCGGGGTTTTCTTCCTGGTGCATCCAACGAGGCGCATGAAAATCGGTGAGGGCGACAAAGGTCGCGCGATAGTTGCTGGCATAAAGGCGCAGTTCCTTGAGTAGAGCTTGAGACCAATTTTGATGAGCACCAGCCAAAATGATGAGAAAGGGCGGTTGGTGGGTCATTTGAGCAAGTGCCTGCTCCTCTGAACTTGCGCTGGTTACAGAGTAACTGGAATGCCGCAGCAACGATGCCAGCACGTGTAGCTCACGAGGCTGCTTCGCCAGTAAAAGAATATCGCTTGATGATGATTGCATGGTGCAAAATAGCAGGCTGTTCGCCTAGATCCAGAAGAGAATTTAGAGCTGGATTTTAATATACCGCCTGCAAAAAAGTTGGTTTGACAAACGAAAGCGCTGAAGGCTTTTTGCTAATGCCGTTTGGTGCTGTTTGACTGGATGGAAGAGCTTCCGCTTTTCTTGGCCTTTACCTTGCTCTCAAGAAAGATTTTGAAACATTCTGTCTATTGCTATAAAAAGCCTTTCGTGCCCCAGACACTATGACTGGTTGCAGTGGCGCTGTGAGCAGCAGCTTTAGTTATGGCGATAAGCGGGCTTTTTTGAGGCGATTGGCTTCGTACCAGTCGGCGATCGCCGGTACCCAGGCTTGAAAATGGGGCCAGATGCATTCACACAGCTTTTGGGCTTCTAGTTGAGCATCAAGCTTCCAGCGCAGATCAAGCAAATGCATGAGCGATCGCACGTTCGCGGACATGACCCAATGCTGCCTCACGTCAAAGGGAATCAGCCCTCTCGCGTGTTCCTCTGAAAAGCCTTGCTGGATGCGATCGGCATAGCGCTGGCAAGCTGCCAAACACCAATCTAAATCCTGCTGGCGCTGTTCTGGCATGTAGTCGTAGCGTTTCCCCTGGCGATCGGTGTAGGCACCCAAAGGACGCAGGTAAAAGACGGCATCCGCTTCTTGCTTTCCTGCTGCCACGTCCAGAATGCGCTGTCCTGTGTAGCGAAACGACTGTACGTCAAAGCTCACGCCGACCCGGTGAGTCCGCATCTGCTGCATCGTGCTGTGGGGAAACCAGCCGCAGTTGAGAATAATTTGGGGATGTTCCAACGGCCCATAGTGACCCCGATTGCCTGACAACAGATTTTTGACTACGAGGCCGCCGCATTTGGCTTCATCAGGCCAGTCATCGCGATCGTCCCAGACGAATGTCTCCGCATAGTCCTGATGCATTGCGGCATAAATTGCCTGCTGAGGATGAGGCGTTTGGGAAATGACTGCAACTGTAAAACGATCCATAACTCGGAGCGATAGAACTTCAAGCTATCTAGGATACGGGGTTTAGTCGCTAATGTGGGTTTGATTGGAATTTCTTAATGCCGCTGAAGTCAGAGTCGGCAATGTCCTTACTTCACTACTGCCAGCGATTTCAATACTTGTGTATAAGTTTCCACGCTGACAGCACGACACCGCTTCCAGCCGGCAGGCGCTCTATTATCTGGCAATGTTCCGCCTGAGACCAGTGTGGGGTTCCCTTTCAACCCCAAAAAGCTGACAAGGCTCTTGCCATCGCGCAGCTTTTCCTGATAGACCGTCACCAAACCAAAACGCGTCTGCACCTGTGTGACTTTTTCTAACCCACGGGGTCCGTCTTTGGACGATCGAATGCTGAGGCAGGTGTTTTGCGCTCCCTCATAGTCGATCGCGTAACCAGAATCGTCATCGCCATTCGCATACTTGCCTGCCTCGCCTTGGGCGCGAACTAAACGAAAACTGGCAGGAAGAATAGTCGGTGCGACGATGGGGATTGGAAGTTGAGTGAGTTGAACTTTTTGTGCTGGAGAGAGTAAGTTTCCTGTCACTTGCGCTATCAGAGCAGTCGGTACTGTCACTAACCCGGTTGTCAAGTTGGCTGTATCGATTCTCGAGGCGATCGCGTTAAGGTCTGAAGCGTGAGTTGGCGTAGCAGGTTTAATGGCAACAGCACTCGCCACACAACTGGCAAAAGAGAGCAGTACGATCACTGACAACGCAAAAATGGAGGTTTGGCGGCGCTGACTCATCAAGCAATCCTTACGCTAGTTGAAAAAACGGTCAAAACGAGTCCATTGTAAGCCGCTCGACCACCAAGACTCTTATCGTTATCCTCCAACTCATGGAGCAGCGGCGTATTCACGTTTGTTATATTTGAGAGACAAGGCTAGAAGACATTTTCCGGGCGTTTTTGCAATTTTATGCCACCATAGACAGCAGGTGAACAAGCTAGCTGTTCATCCACCACAACGCTCTAAAGGCTGACCTGTGCCCAACCGTAATACTTTCTTTTCGTTCCTGTTTCTTCTTGGTTTGTGCGGTGTTGCCCAACCTGCATCAGCGCAGCTTCTGGTGCCCCATACGGTGCAACTGGATCAAACAAAGTTAGAGCGACAGGGGTTGAGTCTGGCTCAAGAGGCGGCGCAGCTAGCGCAATTTCAGCAATATGAGTTGGCGCTGCCAAGGGCACGTCTGGCAACCCAACTGGCACCTAAGAGTCCAGAGATTTGGTCGCTTTTGGGTGGACTGTATTTACAGACGAATGAGCTTGACAATGGCATTACAGCACTGAAAACAGCGCGTACCCTAGACCAAAAAAATGCGGCTGTGCTGTTTGCGTTAGGCTCGGCTTATTTTCAAAAAAATAGTTACGCAACGGCGATTGACTACCTGAAGTCAGGCTTAAAGATCAAGCCAAATGTTCCCGGTGCGTTATTTGATCTGGGGAATGCGTATCTGATGCTGCGCCAATTTACCGAGGCTCTGGCTCAATATGAAAAAGCGGCTGCTCAAGATAAAACCTTTTGGCCCGCCATCAACAATATTGGGCTGCTTAAGTATGAAAGTGGTGATGTTGATGAGGCGATTCGGCGCTGGCGATCAGCCGTGGCGATCGACGCGAAGGCGGCAGAACCACAGCTAGCAATGGCAGTCGCGCTCTATGCTAAAGGCGATCGCGAACAGGGGTTAGCTCTGGGTGAAGCAGCCATCCAAATCGACAGTCGCTACAGCGATTTGAAATTCCTGAAGGAGAATCTTTGGGGCAGTCGTTTGCTAGCCGACACCAAAAAATTTCTGGAAACCCCTCGTATCCGAGCGTCGATCGCCCAGGCGCAAAGCCTTACCGCGCCGCAACGCTTACCTGCGCCGCAGTAAGGTCGAAAATCGTGGCTTGGAGCCGAAAGCCTGCATTCTGAAAAATAGCGTTACTTTTGACAGGGATACGATTCAGAAACGTGATAGTTTGCCCAAGTAGCGTTCGACGCATTCATCATGGGACTGAGGGGATTGCTTTACTTGAATCATGCACGCGCCAGGGTTAACAGATCCAGACGTTTCCAGGTGCGATCGTTGCTTTGGCTGCTTCTGCTTGTACCAGCGCTTTGGTTCAGCTACCGCGAGGTCAAACGCTATTTTGTGCAGCCGCAGGCAATCCTAGTGCTGGGCGGTACTCCGAGTCGAGAAAATTTTGCGGCTGACTTTGCGCGTCTTCATCCTGAGCTACCGATTTGGGTGTCTGGCGGTAGTCCACGTGAGTATACAGAAAGCGTTTTTGCGGACGCTGGCGTTAGCCCCACGCGCCTTCATATCGATCGCAATGCCGTTGATACCGTGAGCAATTTCACCACGCTGGTCGATCAGTTTCGAGCCACTGGCATCAATAGCGTTTATTTGATCACCTCTGACTACCATATGCGTCGCGCCTGCGTGATTGGGGAGCTTGTTTTTGGCAGCCGTGGTATTGACCTTAGACCCGTGCCAATGCCCTCTGAGCAGACAACTGAACCACTTGCCAAAACTGTCCGCGATGGCGCTAGAGCGATTCTGTGGTTAACGACGGGGCATACAGGCTCCACGTTAGTGCGGCGTGCAGACGATCGCTAGACAGCAGCGCCGAGGCTCACAAGACGGATCTTGATCAGAAATGTGTGAGCGATCGTTTCTCCCTCTCAATTAAGTTGCGCGTTTACGAGAAATTCTATACGTTTGTGGACGTAACGCCTGATTCCCCCTTCAGCGAGGAGTAAGCATGTATATCGTACAGATTGCCTCTGAATGTGCCCCAGCGATCAAAGCTGGAGGCTTGGGGGATGTCGTTTATGGACTCAGCCGGGAACTAGAAATTCGTGGTCATACGATCGAGCTGATTCTGCCGATGTACGACTGTATGCGCTACGACCACATTTGGAACTTGCATGTAGCGTATCAAGACCTGTATGTGCCCTGGTATGGCGGTGTTATTCACTGCTCTGTGTATTGCGGTTGGGTGTATGGGCGGCTGTGTTTTTTCATTCAGCCACACTCGCAGGATAAGTTTTTCAACCA
>JACMKO010000536.1 GCA_014380065.1 Leptolyngbya sp. ES-bin-22
CAGTAGGTTGATCTTAATGTGTTGTCCAGTTGGCAGTGGAGGCACCAAAAGAAACGAAGGCTCCAGGCGGCTAGTCACCTTCAAGCACGAACGCTCCTTCGAGCGCGGGTTCCATTTCTAGCTTTGGCTCTTTGCCATCTAGCAAGCAGCTTACAGTCATGTCGCCCATCACGTTAATGCACGTGCGGCAGCGATCGAGAAACCAGTCCACCGTAATCAGCAGTGCAATGTATTGCGTTGGTAGTCCAACGGCTGTAAACACCAGCGTCATTGTCACCAAACCTGCTTCGGGAATGCCAGCCGCACCGACAGACGCAAAAATGGAGGTCAGAACAACGATTAACTGCTGCTCAAGGTTCAGGTTCAACCCCAACACTTGCGCGATAAAGAGGGCTGACATTGCCTCATACAGAGCTGTTCCGTCATTATTGAAATTACTCCCCACCAACGCACCCAGCGATGCCGATGACTCTCGCAAACCGACTTTATCGATCAAGCCTCGGAAGGTGATAGGCATGGTTGCTGTCGATGAAGCGGTTGAGAAGGCGGTTGTCAGAGCATCAGAGGCACCTGCTAAAAACAGCTTTGGACTCACCCAGGAGCCGAACCGAACTCGTATGAGGTAATAGCACCCTTGAAGAAACAGCGCCAGCAACACGGCAACAATAAAGGCTCCCAACGCTTTGAAGGGTGCAAAGCCCTTGAGGGTCACAGTATTGGCAACGATACCAAAAACAGCGATCGGCACCAGCATGATCACCCAAGTCAAAACGCGAATGACGGCTTCAAACAGAATGGTGATCAATTGCTCAATGGGACGATAATCAGTTCGACCTGCCGCCACCTGCTCTGACTTCAGGGCGCGCAAAACAATGCCAAATGACAGCGCAATTACAATCAGTTGAATGACATTGTTATCGGTTAACGGTTTCAGCACCGCTTCTGGCACACTGCTTTCCACTAACCCCCAGGGGTCGAACTGCTTGGTCATGCCTTGAGCATCCCCAGCAAGGCTAATTTTTTCCCAGGTTCCAGGACGCAGAACATTCGCCACAAAGAGACCAATCAAAATCGCGACAAGCGTGTTGCCTAGCAAGATGAGGGCTAAACGACGACCAGCGCGACCGGGGATATTGGTGGTTAAAAAAGAGTGCAGCACCGCCAGCAAAATCAACGGTGTTGCAAGTGCCCTCAGTGCTTTGAGCACCAAACTACAAGGAATTGCCAGATCTTTGGCGATTTCGGCGTTTTGAGGACTGGGGTTGCCCGCACCTAGCACAATTCCTAATCCAACCGCCAAAATCAGGGCAATTAAAATCTGAACGTAAAGGGGAATGGTTTTGCCAAACAGTCGTAGTCCTTGCTCATGCTCACTCATGCGGGTGTCCAGGTGGGGCTAATCTAACTAAGATGCAGAATGCACGCGATCGCGTCAAGCTTCTACGATTATCTCTGCCTGGAACGTTACCTTCTGTCCAGAGCGTTGCATAACGTTACGATTTAGCTGTTTGATGTACTACGATCGGAGCGAAATTGTTCAAAGTTGCTCAAACACTACACCATGCCAGAGATTACACGCCGCCAATTTATTGCTACGGCTGCTTTTGCGAGCGGGTTTGCGTTGGCAGTCCAGCCGATTGCGTCTAGCACCATCATGACTAGCTCTGACGGTCTCATTGCGGGTGCGGTCAAAATTCCCGTTAAAGATGGCGAGATGCCTGCTTATCGAGCGATGCCTGCAACGGGCACAAACTTTCCGATCGTGCTGGTAATTCACGAGATTTTTGGGGTTCACGCACACATTGAGGATGTCTGTCGTCGCTTTGCCAAATTGGGCTATGTGGCGATCGCGCCCCAACTGTTTACGCGGCAGGGCGATGTCTTAAAGCTCAGCAGCATCGACGAGATTCGACCGATCGTTGCTAAAGTCCCAGATGTGCAGGTGATGTCCGACCTCGACGCGACCGCTGCTTGGGCAGTCAAAAACGCGAAGGGAAATCCAGCTAAGCTCGTAACCACAGGCTTTTGCTGGGGTGGACGCATCGTGTGGCTTTACGCAGCTCACAATCCTAAAGTGAAAGCGGGTGTGGCATGGTATGGGCGGTTAGTCGGCGATACAAATACGCTGATGCCCAAGTATCCTGTTGATCTAGCTTCGTCGCTCAAGGTGCCTGTGCTGGGGCTGTATGGCGGCAAAGATACAGGCATTCCGCTGACAACGGTGGAGCAAATGCGCGATCGGCTCAAGTCCAGCAGCAGCAAATCTGAAATCATCGTCTATCCTGACGCACCACACGCCTTTTTTGCCGACTATCGCCCGTCGTACCGCGAAGCCGATGCGAAGGACGGTTGGCAGCGTCTACAAGCCTGGTTTAAGCAGCATGGCGCATAGGTGAAGTGTGCGTTAACGGTTGGATCGCAACCCAACGCCTGTTCACTGATTGAGGGTGATGTTATCGATCGCACAATCTCACGCTCGCTTCCAGGCAATGCTTGTTGCAAAAGGGCGTTATGCCAAATCAATGAGCAAAGGCTACAGATCTTGCCCTCATCCCCGACCCTTCTCCCCAGGAAGCAGGGCAGTCAAAGTCTTGTTCCCTCGCCCATTGGGAGAGGGCTAGGGTGAGGGAGTATCTGTAGCTTTTATTGCAGGACTTGGTATTAGTGCAGCAGCAACCGTTAACGCAATCATAGAGAACCGATTACTATCAGATAATTACTATTCGCACCGTTTCGCGTACATTGCTTTCGTTAGCTTTTTTCATAACCCTAGTAACCGCGCTCGTCTGTAAGGTGCACTATGGCTCCCTCTCCTCCCAATCCCGAACAGGTTCGCAGTCAGCTCGTTAAAGTGTATCGATCGCTGCCACCACTAGAACAAGTGATGGTGCAATTGTTTTCGGTCATTTATGAGCCAGTCAGCAGAGCGCTATTAATTAACTGTTGGAATCATCTTGGCGAACCAGAGAAAGGCGGGAAGCATTTCTCCGCGCCATCGATCAAACCGTACATCGATCGTCTGATCGAGCTGAATGTTTTAGTGCAGCAGGGCAACACGGGACCGCAATGTAATCCGCTGTTAGCTGAAGTCGCCACTCGTGATGCCGTGAAAGCAAACCGCTTTGAACGGCTTGTACAGGCAGTACAAAAGGGGTTTCCCGTTCCCAGACGGTGGAAAGATGGACCCATTTCGTTTGGCACCGATCGTCAACTGATTCGCGAGATTCGGGTGGGTGTTTATCGCAAAGATGTTGCCTTCATCCATAAGCAATTAGAGGATTATTACAAATACACCTATCAAAAAGACAAGCTTTCGATCGACGATATCTACCAGCAAATCTGCAATAACCCCTTTGACCCAGAGTGGTTTCGCACCCTTCCGCCCGATCTTTATAACGGCGCACTCGTCAGCATTTTAAACTATTCAATGCTGTCGCTTACGCCTGCTAACGCTGCCCTGTCTTTGCTAGAGGAGGATGTCGCGAAAGCAGGCAAGCAAAGCTCTGTGCTGCAATTTGTGGTTTTAATCGAGCATTTACTATTGCGTGGACGCGTACAAGAAGCACAGCAGGCGCTTGAGCGGCTTCCTGAGCAACATCACAATCAGTTCGCGTCGCTGTGGGGACAGCTCTACTTTTTGCAGGGAGATGATGCCACCGCGATCGCTCAATACACGATCGCCCTACAAGCGCTGAAGAAGGGGACAGGCAAGCGGAAAATCTATTTTCAAGCCATGAGCGGCTTGTTTTTCCTTCTGGCGTTGCTTAAGAATGGGGCTGGCGATCGTCTCATGGAAGCCGCTGAGTACGCCAGCATTGCCCGACAGTCAAAAACGTGGCTGAGCCAGACCTATGCGGTGCTAGAGAATGTCATTAAGGTACAGCAGGGCGATCTGGCGAAAAAAGCGTGGGTTAGCAACATGCCGATCGCCCCCTACAGCGCGGGCAACAGCCTGGAGACGCTGATCGCCTGTCTGTGTCTCTACTGGGTTGATGTCGATCAGGCGAAAAAGCACTTGCCAAGGCTGTTGGAACCGTTTTACGAAGCGGCAGATTCATCTGGGTATACGTGGTTAGCTAAGACGGCAGGTGAACTGCTCGCCAAACTCAAACCGCGCAGTCCTTACGCCAAGCAGGCAGCCGCGTTACTGCCCGACAGCAACCTGCGATCGCTGGCAGACCTGATCCAACCGCAAGAAGCGTGGGAACTGAGTTTAAATGCTCTGTCTCAACTACGGAAAGAGCAACCGCAAGTCACTGCAAAAGCTGAGACGGCTCAACGCCTTGCCTGGTTTGTGACGTTTTATCCCAAAACTGGCTGTGTCTTGCTGCCGCGTGAACAAACCCTCAACGCCAAAGGGGAGTGGAGCAAAGGTCGCCCAATCGCCCTCAAGCGGCTGAAAAGCAACCCCGATGAGTTCAGTTACCTCACACCTCAAGACCAGCGGATCTGTGCTCAGATCAAAACTTACAGCTATGGCTGGGGCAACAAAACAGACTACACCTTTACTGAAAAGGCGATCGCGCTTCTGGTCGGGCATCCCCACGTTTTTTGGGAAGATGCGCACACCACGCGGATTGAAGTGGTGAAAGGTGAACCCGAACTGCTGGTCAAAAAAGGTAAAGACGAGCAGCTTACGC
Organism: Leptolyngbya sp. ES-bin-22; assembly: GCA_014380065.1. Taxonomy (GTDB): domain Bacteria; phylum Cyanobacteriota; class Cyanobacteriia; order Leptolyngbyales; family Leptolyngbyaceae; genus Stenomitos. The sequence continues at coordinate 4,641 of JACMKO010000536.1, forward strand.
TGCAATTTTCATCAGAGATCAAAGACAACAAAGACGTTCTTGCGGTGAAGGAAAGCCCAACGCGGCTCAAGATTATTGAAGTGACACCAGAACATCGCCGCATCGCCGAAATTCTGGGTCTGCAAAATCGGCTGGACGTGCCTGCTGCTGCCAGAGAGCGTGTTCTGCAAGCTATTCATGCCGTCTCCACGATCGTCACCGTCCATTCGGATATTGGTGGTGGCGTAGCGACAGAGGAAGTACCGTCTGATCCCAAGCCACACGTTCACCTGTTGCCTGCCAGCACTGGCTTAAAAGTGGCAGTCCTGGCGCGTCCCTTCGCTCAAGGGGGTCCCTATTATCGTCCCGGTACGGGTGGCGAAACGGTGATTGCAGAGGTGGACGGCAAGCGCTTACAAACGACTCGGAAGCTGCGCGAAGAGAAGAAGCTGGCAAATGCCGCGATCGCTGCCTGCCCCACCTTTTTACAGCAAGAAAAGCAGGACAATGAATGGCTGTTCGATGACCCGGAAGCGTGCCTGGAACTGCTGCTGGAACTGCAAGCACTGGGCGATCTCGTCGTGATTGAACATCCCGAAGGCGAAAAATTTCGCGTCGCGCATCAGGCAACCCTCAAGGATTTCAGGCTCAACATCAAGCGGCAAAACGATTGGTTTGCCACCGAGGGCGAGTTAAAGGTCGGCGATGATCTGGTGCTGGATATGCAGCAGCTCATGCAACTGCTAGGGCAAACGTCCAGTCGCTTTATTCCCCTTGCAGACGGTCAATTTCTCGCGCTGACGCAAGAATTCCGCAAGCGGCTGGATGAGCTACGTGCCTTTTCGGAGCGATCGGGCAACGGGTTGCGCCTACATCCCCTGGCAGCCCTGGCAGTCGAAGACTGGATGGAAGAGGTTGGGGAACTCAAAGCAGATAAACACTGGCAAGCCCATATCCAGAGGCTTAAAGAGATTCAGAACTTTGAGCCTCAGTTGCCATCAACGCTGCAAGCCGACCTGCGCGATTACCAGATCGATGGTTTCCGCTGGTTGGCACGTCTGGCACATTGGGGCGTGGGAGCCTGCCTTGCCGATGACATGGGCTTGGGAAAAACCCTGCAAGGCTTAGCAGTCATCCTCACCCGTGCGCCCGACGGTCCCACTTTAATCGTCGCTCCCACATCTGTGTGTATGAACTGGATGGCTGAAGCACAGCGGTTTGCACCGACGCTCAACGCCATCCAGTTTGGCGCAGGAGACAGACAAAAAGTGCTCGATCAACTGCAACCGTTCGATCTACTGGTATGCAGCTACGGGTTATTGCAACAGGGAGACGTGGCAGAAAAACTGGCAAAGGTGTTATGGCAAACGATCGTCCTCGACGAAGCACAATCCATCAAAAACTTTGCCACAAAGCGATCGCAAGCCGCGATGAACCTGCAAGGCGGGTTTAAACTACTCACAACAGGCACCCCGATCGAAAATCATTTGGGTGAACTGTGGAACCTGTTTCGCTTCATCAATCCCGGTTTATTGGGTTCGTTGGACAGCTTTAATCAGCGCTTTGCCAATCCGATTGAGCGCTATGGCGATCGCCAAGCCCGCCATCAGTTGAAAAAATTGATTCAACCCTTCATTCTGCGGCGCACCAAAAATCAAGTGCTGGAGGAACTGCCCTCACGCACCGAGATTTTGCTGCAAGTGGAACTGAGCCGTGAAGAGTTGGCATTCTATGAGGCATTGCGACGAGAGGCGATCGCCAAACTCTCTGACAGTGACGCGACTGCGGGTGCAAAGCATCTGCAAGTATTGGCAGAAATCATGCGATTACGACGTGCCTGCTGCAATCCACTGTTGGTTAAACCCGAAATTGCCCTGCCCAGTTCTAAACTGCAACTGTTTGGCGAAGTGCTGACTGAACTGCTCGAAAACAAGCACAAAGCGCTGGTGTTTAGCCAATTTGTCGATCATTTGCACATTCTTCAAGACTATCTGGATGCTCAAAACATCTCCTATCAGTATTTGGATGGCAGAACGCCAATGGCAGAACGCAAGAAGCGAGTCAATGCGTTTCAGGCAGGTGAAGGCGATGTCTTTTTAATCAGCCTCAAAGCTGGCGGCACGGGACTCAACCTCACTGCTGCGGATTATGTGATTCACATGGACCCGTGGTGGAACCCTGCCGTGGAAGATCAGGCAAGCGATCGTGCCCATCGCATCGGGCAACAGCGTCCGGTGACCATTTATCGACTGGTGGCAAAGAATACGATCGAAGAAAAGATTGTCGATCTCCACCAGCACAAACGCGACCTGGCTGATAGTCTACTCGAAGGCACTGAAATGAGTGGCAAAGTATCAACCGACGAATTGCTGCGACTCATTTCCGAGAGCTGAGCCAGCGCCAGTATGCGCTCGAAAACTCAAAAAGAGGGGTGATGTTCTGATCGCAGATTAAATGCACATCAGCTTACTAATACCAAGTCCTGCAATAAAAGCTACAGATACTCCCTCACCCTCGCCCGTTGGGAGAGGGCGAGGGAACAAGACTTTTTCTGCCCTTCTCCTCAGGGAGAAGGGTCGGGGATAAGGGCAAGATCTGTAGCCTTTGCTCATTGATTTGGCATAACACCTTATTACAGCTTGTCGATCGCACGCATCCCCTACACACTACTGTCAGACCATGAATGACGCTCAATCACATCAACCCATTGCTCATGAAGCCTCGTGGGGCTATGACAGCCGCATGATCAACTATATCCAAAAGGCAGCAGCACATGGTCTTTACGAAATTCGTGGGTTAGGTGCCAAGCGTCGGTTACCCCATTTTGATGACCTGGTGTTTCTCGGTTCATCGCTCTCTCGCTATCCACTGGAAGGCTATCGCGAAAAATGCACCACCAAAACCATTTTGGGGACTCGGTATGCGACCAAACCCATTGAATTGGCGATTCCCATCACGATCGCAGGCATGAGTTTCGGCTCTCTGTCTGCCAATGTGAAAGAAGCACTGGGGCTGGCAGCGACCGCAGTGGGCACCTCAACCACCACAGGCGATGGTGGGATGACTTCGGAAGAGCGGCTTTCGTCCAAGACCTTGATTTATCAGTGTTTACCGTCTCGTTACGGGTTTAATCC
>JACMKO010000537.1 GCA_014380065.1 Leptolyngbya sp. ES-bin-22
TCGCCCCTGGCAGCCTGAAGAACCGCAGCAAACCCGTCTCGTCTTCATTGGTCGTGCGCTGGATGCGGCTCAAATCGAGACTCGCCTCGCCGCTTTACCCGTGTGAAGGAAAGTTTTGAGTTGATCAGGTATCAGCTTTTGCCGACTGCTTTCTCACCGCTCTTCTGACTCCTCTCCCCTCTCCCTAGATTGTCTCTCCACAGACATCAACTAGATAGCACATCGAGCGAAACCGTAAACCCACGAACTGATCGTAGAGCGGATTGAGTTTGCAGAGGGGAGGAATGTGCGCGAGTTTGCGACCAAAGACAACGATATCGCGCTCAAACGGGCAGTGACCAGGAATAAGTTTGTACAGAATTCGAGCGAACGTTGGATTGTTAACGGGGACATGATCAAGCCATTGACGGACAGGGTGCAAAGCATCAATGCGGAGGGTGTGTGCTGTCTGTCCAGAATGTCGGTCGGAATGAAAGGTCAGGTTTAGATCAGACATGGTGTTACCCCCTTTTGTCTGTATGTTCTCAATCATTTGCGCAGGCATGTATGGGCTTGGATGCGGTAGCTGATTGATTGTTCCTCATTACAAGATACAAATCAGGAGCGTTTGTTCCGTAAAGCTAAGAATAGTTCTGCTAAAACTCTGATAAATTTCCCATGAATTTGGGCTATGGTTTGTAGCGATTGATCGCTAATGATTGAGGTTCAAAGCTGCGTGGCGCAATCAATTTTTGAGACTGAGAACGGTATTGACGCTAACATAATCCCGCTGAACTCGATCGCATTCAGAGATATAAACCCAGCCAAAGATAAACGTAACGTAAGATACAAACAGTCGTCATATGGCAGGCTGTAGCGGGCGGTTAAGCCTTGACGAGTGCATCATGGTCATAAAGTGTGCAGAAATGCTGATCATTAGACTCGTTTAAACAGCATCACCAAACCTCGATCGACATGGGTTCTGACCAAGCAGAAGCATTGAATCGATACAATCGTTATAGTCTGTAAAAACTGATGCTTCTTTCCTTAATGGCTGCAATCAATGAAGGTGGCCTGCTTGTCACGAATAAGTTGTGATTGCGATCACAAGGCGAGGAAGAGTGCGATCACAATTTGCGCGCAAGAAGACATGAAGTTTTGATAGACTCATTGTGCGATTGTTTTGGGTGCATCAATGACGAAAGACTTTCAATTACACCGTCCTGATATTGAACAGATGGTGAATCGAATTACCGCTTGCGGGAGAATTAGCCGCAAGGATCAGCAGCAGTTCATGTCCGCACTGTTATCTCAAAAGACTATTAGCCAAACGGAGCAAGCATTGATTAACCGAGTGTTTGAACTGCTGCGGGCTGGGCGCTTACGCGTTGTAGACTGAATCACTGTTCATGCAGAGCTAGAAACCCAAGTCAGTAGCGACGCGGTGGGCACAGGCAAAGCCAGAGAAGGCAACCGCGTTTAACCCTTGCCCTGGAAAAGTACTGTCACCAACGCAGTACAGCCCGGAGATGTTTGTGCGGTTAAAAGGCATGCCTAGCAAGCCCGCTAACTTACGCCGAGGGATCGGTCCATACGTGCCATCATCGCGCCCTAAAAAGCGCCGATGGGTGCGCGGAGTGCCAATTTCCTGATAGTCCACATGAGCAGACAGATTTGGGAAGATGCGTTCAAGTCGCTGAATCAAGTGAGCCGCTGCCTCTTTTTTACGGGTTTCATACTCGCTGGGCGTGAGGTGCTGCCAAGCGTCCAGCCAACTGGGCGTAAACGTATGAATGATGTGGTGACCGGGCGGCGCTAACGAGGGATCAAGCAGGGTCGGAATTGAGACAAAAATTGTGCCTTCAGCCGCTTCCATGCGCTCCCAATCTTCTAGCAAGATGTGATGGCACTCGGTTCCTGCTGGCAGCACCTCAGCTCTGACCCCTAAATGCAGGCTCAAAAAGCTAGGCGATTTTTGATAGCGACGCTGCCATTTCTGCTCAGCGGGTGGCATTTGTGCGGCTGGGATCAGTTTCTCGAAGGTGTCCCAGCGGGTGGCGTTAGAGATAATCCGCTTGCCATAGTAAACTTTGCCAGAGGCTAACTCTACGCCTACAGCACGCCCATTGTCCTGCAAAATTTTGGTGACTCTGGTCTTGTACTGAATCTGCCCACCGCATTTTTCTAGCCCTTCGACGAGCTTTTGGGCAATCTGCCCCACACCGCCTTTGGGGTAGTTGATCCCGCCGTAGTGTCGATCGCTAAACACCATGCCTGCGTTAATCATGGGGGTACGATCGGCGGGGACAACAGACCAGCAATAGCACTCCATATCGATAAACTTCAGCAATGCTGGGTCGCGAATGTAGCGTCGGGCGATGTCGCCAGCATTTTGTGGCAGGTATTTAACCAAGCCTAAACAAGCCAAGGGATGCTGAAAAAAGACGCGCGCCAGGTAGCGAGGCTCTTCTAACGACAGCAACTCCATGACGTTTAAGCAGTTAAACACACGCCAACATTCGTCGTAAAACCGTCGAATACCGATCGCTTCGTGCGGAAAACACGCGATTAGCTCTTGCAAAAACTTCTCATAATCCCGATGAACTTTCAGCTCTAGATCATTGGGCAGGTGGTAGTGAATCTGAACGGGATCGGGAATGGTCTCCAGGCTGACGTTTACCGCTTGCAGGGCACGCGTCAAGAGGTTGGTGGTGCCTTGCTGACCAAAGCCAAAAATCATCGAAGCGCCAACATCAAACCGATAGCCCTGCCGCTCAAAATAACCAGCGCTACCACCGGGGATCAAGTAACGCTCTAGCACCAGTACCTTGGCTCCCTTCGCCGCCAATTGAGTAGCCGTCACCAAGCCACCAATGCCGGAACCAATCACGATCGCATCGAACTCGGTAGCAGGCAATGATGGTAGCGATCGCTCAGACGCAGATGCCACAGCGGATTGAGAAGATAGAGGCATGAAGACCATAGTAAACAGGACTTTTACCAGTTTATCGAAGTTAATGCGTCTGAGAGACTGAAATGATTAATCGTCGATCGTCCGCTGTCAGCCATCTCATAACCCAGAGAACGGCAGAGCAATAACGGTAGCGATCGCACAAAAAAGGGGTTAGTCTTTTGTGCTGACCAACCCCCTGCCGATCCTTCAGAGAGGAAAACACTGTAAGCACTATAGCTGTATGAGAATAAATATCAATACTGAGCGAATTATGCGCTGCCCTGCAAGCATGAATGATGCCTTACAGCAGAGCAGTGCATTGTGTGAGAAGGGCAGTAACAGCTTTGGGCAGATTCTATCGCCAGCCATAATGGTAAGTCCTGAAGTGAACGAATTGCAGTGTATTAAGAGAGTATGATGGGCAAACTTATTCCCTTAAATGCCTACCGCCTTCGTTGTTCTTCCCAAAGCTATGACCCTTCAACTGCGCGTCTACGTCCCACCCCATCCGCTCATCCAGCATTGGTTGGCTGTAGCTCGCGATGTGTCAACCCCTTCAATGCTGTTTCGTAGTGCCATGACTGAACTCGGTCGCTGGTTAACCTATGAAGCGATTCGCGACTGGCTACCCATTCAGGAAACAACGGTTGATACACCCTTAGCACCCTGTCCGGCTACCTTTATCGATCCAACGGTGCCAGTAGTGGTCATGCCCATTCTACGAGCAGGGTTGGCGCTTTTGGATGGTGCTCAGGCGTTGCTGCCGCTGGCATCGATTTACCATATTGGCTTTGTTAGAAATGAAGAAACGCTGGAGCCAAGCTGTTACCTCAACAAGCTGCCAGAAAAGTTTGCCCCGCAGACGCGTGTTTTAATTACAGAACCCATGCTGGCAACGGGGGGAACCAGCCTTGCAGCGATGGCAGAATTGACGCAGCGGGGCGTTGATCCAGCGCTGGTTCGCATTATTTCGGTTGTAGTAGCGCCAGTTGCCTTACAAAAGCTGAGCGCGGCGTATCCCAGCCTTAATATTTACGCTGCTGCGATCGACGAAGGGCTGAATGAGCGAGGGTTCATCGTGCCGGGGTTAGGGGATGCTGGCGATCGCACCTTTGGCACATGAGATGCTAACCTAAAGCCTTAGGAGCGTCCTTTCGGCAATCGAAGCCATTTAAAGTGGCAGCAGTTAAGCTAGGAATGAAAGAGCGATAGTAGATTTCCAACGACGCAATTGGGATTTGATCAGCAATGAGTCAACCAGACAATTTTGCAGGCGGGTTTTTATTGGGTGCGGTTTTTGGCGGCATCGTTGGCGGGACTCTGGGCGCTGTGGTTGCCTCTAAGGTTCTCAACCCACAGTCTGAGGAGCCACTACTCAGTGCCAGTCAGGCTGACCCTCGTTTGTCCAACAAACAAAAGCGACGATCGCTGAAAACTGTCAATGGAAAGGCTGATATGGAAGTTGCTCGCCGTAGCCTGGAGGATAAAATTGCTCAGCTCAATGATGCCATTGATGACGTGCGCGAGCAGCTCGGTGGGGATAATGGGGCAGCCACATCAGAAGGGCGATCGGTGCTTAGAGAGCCGTAAGCCTCCTTGCAGTAGCAACGTTCAAATGAGGTGATAGACTCTATTTGAACGACTCGGAAGCTGCTGATATTCGTTAAATTAAGTCTAAGTGCTGACTAATCTCGCCCTACAAGGAAGCAACCCCGTTATGAGTAACTCAGATCCAATTGGTCTACTGTTCAACGTCATACAGAGCTTTATCGGCTTTTACACCGCTTTACTGTTCATCCGCATTCTCTTGAGTTGGTTTCCCAACATTAACTGGTTTGATCCTCCGTTTTCGATTTTGAGCCAATTGACTGATCCATATCTCAACGTGTTTCGCTCAATTATTCCACCGTTAGGTGGTATCGACTTTTCTGCCATCCTAGCGCTGCTGCTATTGCAGGTAGTGCAATCTGCCGTTCTGCCATCGGTGGAGCAGTTGCTTGTAAGAATGTAGGCAGCATAGCGATGTAACTGTCCCATGCTTGCTGTCAGTCTTGTGCTCAAACTGTGGCGATCGATTCACTAAAAATCCTGCTCTGCAAGCATCGGCTACAGAGCAGGATTTTTTGCTTTAAGAGTTTTAATTTGAAATTGACTAACGGGCACACCACTAACGACGCACGATTCCTGTAAACCCTGCCGCTTTGAACTGCTCTAGCTTGAGCGGTGTAGGTTGACTGGCTGGAACCGAAATTCTCAGTTCAAAGGTGCCGAGACCTGGAGGCACTTCATCAATCGCACCAAGGCGAGTGCGGTTTTGCATCACTGAGTCATTGTTCGCGTCGTAGATACGACCAAAGATGTCAGCGTTAACCACAGGCTTACCAGATTTGTTTTCGGTCTTCCCGGTCACGAGGAAGCAGTTGGGGAAGATGCTGGCAACTTCCCCAGTGGTTGGTACCTCTGCCCGTTCGATCGGACACTCATGATAATCAAGGTCGAATAGTCTAATTTGAGTTAGTGCCAGGGCAGGTGGAGTGCTCCAGACGGTGAGCAGCCACAGAAACCCTGTAGCAAGAATAGTGGTAACAACGCGGAACGGCATAGGATGTGGGTCGCGAGACACAAAGGATGGATAGCTTCATTGCAGTGCTCAAAAGCCATGTCTCAGCTTATCCTGAATCGAGAACAAATAAGCTAGAGGACGCTTTTTGAAACTTTTGTCATAATAAGAAATCAATTTTCAGTCAACGATCGCGACCGTTGGTGAAGGCTCTAACCCACCATCACTAACCGTGATCTAGCCTGATTTAGCTTACGACCTGATCATCAGTGCATGACTCAATCTGAGATTGAAGCAGCTCTAAGCGCGGCGTTCAGCCAATGTGAAGCCGCTTTGCATCCTCTGAGCGATCGCCAAAAGCAAATTTTGCTCCAAGCGGTATGGGCGGTCGTGCAGGTTGAGGAGAACCGCAAGCAAGGTCGCGATCGCAGCCTTGATGCGCCTATCGAAGCTGATCTGAGCAATCCGCTGGAGCAATTGACGGCTGAAGAGCGGCAGACTTTTTTAGCCTTTGTCAAAGCAAAGGAACGCCAGAACCAACCCTGGAAGGTGACGCTGCTGAATGATTGGCTCAGCGGTAGAAGCTCTGGAGCAGTGCAGTTCATCCGTGAACGCTACGGCATTCAGTGGGTGGAACAGATTACGCCCATACATCTTGCACGCTACATCGACTTAGAAAGTAGCGACGTGCCGCTCAGAGTGGGCGATCGCATTGAGGTCACCAACGGCTTGTGGGAGTGGGTGCAGGAAACGGGACCGTGTAGCCGAGAATGGTTTCCTTGCACGGTGGTCAGCATCCAACAAGCATCTGAGGACAGCGACACTGGTGCTGCACCAAGCGAAAATGCTGCTGAAGCGCTAGCTCATGGCGAGGTTAGCTGCACCATTCGCTTCGAGGACGGCACCGAATACGAGATTCAAGGCATGTATGACTGGAACCGTCCCAACTGGCGTTGGTTGGAAGAGAGAGGGGTGAGGGGTGAAGGGTGAGGAGTAAAGGGTGAGGTAGGGGAAGCAGAGGGGGCAAGGGAAGCGGAGGGCGTTTGAACCTGACTACTGACTACTCACCGCTGTTAGCAAACGTCTTTAACTTCGTGCTCCAGTGGCTAAACCTTTGTCCGATCGGTCAAAATTTCGTACCCATTTTCCGTGACCAAAACAGTATGCTCAAACTGAGCAGAAAGTGAATTATCCACCGTTACTGCCGTCCAGCGATCGGCAAGCGTGCGGGTAAAGCGTGATCCAGCATTGAGGATGGGCTCAATTGCTAGAGTCATGCCCGCCCGCAGCTTGACATTCGGCATACTATGGGTGCGGAAGTTAAAGACTGACGGTTCTTCGTGCAGATTGCGCCCTACTCCATGCCCTGTAAAGTCTTCGACGACGGTGAAACCATTTGCCTTGACGTGATCTTCGATCGCGCCTGCCAGATCAAGTAGATGGGCACCTGCTTTCACCTGCTCAATGCCTTTGTACAGAGCTTCTTCGGCAACACAGATGAGCCGTGCGGCATTGGGAGTAACATTGCCAACTGCGATCGTGATGCAAGAATCGCCGTGAAACCCTTGGTAATAGGCTCCTGTATCGACTTTCACTACATCTCCAGCGCGAATCACTTTTTTGCGACTGGGAATGCCATGCACTACTTCTTGGTTAATCGACGAGCAGATCGAAGCGGGGAAGCCGTGATAGCCCTTAAAACTGGGAGTTGCGTCCATTTCACGGATGCGCTTTTCGGCATGAGCATCGAGGTCAGCCGTTGTCATGCCCGGTTCAACCAGCTCTGAAATTTCTTTCAGCACCGTAGCAACAATCCGGGATGCCTGTCGCATGATCTCAATTTCACGAGGCGATTTTAGCTCAATACCGCGGCGCTGTTTGTTGGGCGAGGGCAGAGCAGGCTGATTAAGCAGTTGACTAAAAATATTCATGCAATCGCAACAAAAACTACAGGCAGCGTCGAATCGTCAGCAAGAAAGCACTAATGAAAGCGCTGGCTCTAAAAAATTCGTTAAGGCAATACTAGGTTGATACCGTTGGGCTGGTATCTTCGTAGGTCAGCATCAACCACCTACGTCTTCTAAGGTAACTTAAATTGCGGCTTCACAGGATGCCGCTTTAACTCAATCCAGCAGTAGTTATCAGCAATGGCTTCAGCCTAACAACAGCTACTTTTGTCAAGAGTCAAAACGTCCGCAGAGGCTTAGTGTCTGACTCTGCGGACGTTTATCTTATTTTTTGGGCGCTTGAGTTCCAGGACCAGCAGTGACCACCACCACACGATCGGCATAGAGAAGGCTCTGAATTGCCTGATTGACCTGTGCCAGCGTCACGGCATTGATCTTGTTGGTAAACTCACGAATCTCAGTGATACCCAAACCATAGACAGTGTCCATTAAAATTGTGCCCGCTAGACTTGCCGGATCTGCGAGTCCCACTGGATAGCTGCTAGTGATTGATCGCTTAGCAGCCGCGACTTCGACCTCGCTCACGCCCTTTTCACGGAGCTGCTTCAGCAGGCTTAGAGTGCTGGCGATCGCTTTGTCTGCATCCTCTGGAGCGGTCTGCATGGTAATCACAAAGGGACCAGACGTAATACCTGCCTGAAAGGTGCTGTAGATGCCGTAGGTAAGCCCCTGGCGATCGCGAATCTCAGTACCCAGACGACTGGATAAGGTGTCACCACCCACAATCTGGTTCATCACCAGCGCTGTGTAGTAACGAGGGTCTTTGCGATCGATGCCGTTGTAGCCGATATAGGTAATGGATTGGGTCTTACCAGGCAATATAGGATTCACCCGCGTCACGGTTTTCGGTAGCGGCACGGTTGGAAATTCGAGCGTTGTATCATCTGTTGGATCTTGCCAGGAGCCAAGCTGCTGGTTTAGCAAAGCGCGAACCTGGCTGGAGTCAAAATCTCCGACCAAGGCAAGCACAGTGCTGTCGGGATGATAGTGCTGTTGGTAAAACTGCACCATGTTAGCGCGATTGATTTGCTTCAGGCTGGCTTCGGTCGGAAAGGTGTGGAACGGATGATTTTCGGGATAGATGGTCTGCTGAAAAATGCGTCGTGCCAGCCGAGCCGGAGTATCAAGTTCCAGTTTTAGGCTGGTCAAAGCCTGTTGGCGGCTCAAAGCTAATTCGTCGTCTGGAAAGCTGGCATTTTGCAACACATTACCCAACACTTGCAGGAGAGTTGGAAGGTCTGCTGCCAGAGAGTTACCACCGATCGCCACACCTTCTCGATTGGCGCTGAAACCCAAACTAGCACCCCGATTTTCCAGCGTTTTGGCGATCGCCAGCGCATCGCTCGTTTTGGTGCCACTCATCAGATTTGCCGCCGTCAGGCTCGCCAGTCCTGCGGTCTCTGCTTTGTCGAACGCGGTGCCTGCTTTGATATAGCCGCTGAGGGTGATGGTGGGCGTGCTGCGATCGGGCAACAGCAAGACGCTCAGCCCATTCGCTAAATTCAGTTTTTCAGGCAATGCCTGCGTTGTTTTTTTGTCAGTAGCCGTCGTTTTCGGCAAATATTTCGCGACTTCTGCGGGGTCAACCGGAGCACCAGGACTAAAGTTTTCCGTTGTCTGCGAGAAATTGCCGGAGCTAGTACCCGGTTTGCCGTCCAGTTGCGTGGGTTCAAAGAAACCAACGGTGCGGTTTACAGGCGTAAGGTACGTTTTTGCCACTCGCTGCACCTCTGCGGGGGTAACGGTGGCAATGGCAGCTTGCAGGCGATCGCTAAATTGATAGTCACCTGTTGAGGTTTGGTCATCCCCAAGTTGCTGCGCCTGACTGGTAATATCCCGATTACGGAGGGCGATCGATGCCTTGAGTTGAGTTTTGGCGCGATCCAACTCCTCCTGAGTAACGCTTTGGTCACGTAGATCAGCCAGCGTCTTCTGGAGTACGGTATCAATCTGCGAGAGTTTTTTCCCTGGAGCCGCTGTCACCGAAAGTTCATACCAACCAGCACCAATGAGATTCGCCGCATAACCACCCGCATCACTCGCCAGTCCAGATTCTACAAGCGCCTGGTAGAGGCGAGAACTACGTCCTCCCGTCAAAATGTAATCCATCACCTGCAAGGCTGGTACGTCAGAATGACCCACTGCGGGTAAGGGATACACTTCGTTTAGCAACGCTGCGCTGCCCGATTCCTTGAGCACGATCGGACTCTTGCTTGCGGTGGGAGTTGGCTTTGTGTCTGGCATCTTTAAGTCAGGTATCGCATCTGTGCCTCTAGAGACTTTGCCAAACGTCTCCTTAACCGCTGCCAGGGTTTGCTCGGTCTTAAAATTGCCAACAACCACCAACGTCGCGTTATCAGGTCTATAGAACTTACGATAATAATTTCGCACTTGTTCGACAGTAAACTTTTGCACATCTGCTTTTGTGCCGCCCACAGGGAGTCCGTAAGGATCGTTCGGGAAAGCAGCCTTCATCACCGATCGTCCCAAGCGGTAGCTAGGATTATTCTCGTAGCCTTGCAGTTCCGAGATCACCACTCGCTTCTCGCTGGTCAACTGCTGGTCGCCAATCACCGCATTGTTCATCCGGTCTGCTTCCAAGACCAGCAACGCCTTCAGCTTATCTTGCTCCACCGTGCCGAAGTAAGCGGTTTCGTCGTAGCTGGTAAAGGCGTTTGATTCGCTGCCCAACGCGCTGAAAAAGCGTCCAAACTGAATCGGACGCTCCTTGGTACCTTTAAACATCAGATGCTCTAACTGATGAGCAATGCCATTGATCCCAGGGGTTTCGTTGCGTGACCCAACCCGATACCAAACCTGCACGGTAACAACCGGAGCCGTGTTTACTTCTTTGGTCAGAACGGTAAGTCCATTGTCTAAAACTGTTTTACGCACAGTTGCAGTCAGCGCATCCGCAGGCAAACTGGCAGATGGTTGAGGGGTTGGTGTCAGGTTACTCTGAGCCGTGATAGTGCTGGGTGCCTCTGTCTGGCTCATAGCAGGCATCTTAGACAAGAGCACCATACCCAGACAAACACTAAACAGCAGGCTGGGAAGACCATAGCGGCGGAGAAGGGTGGAAAAAGGCATAGGTGTGCAGACAGTTCTCTTAAAAAATTATGGTAGCAAGCTTAGCAAAGCGTACCTGCTCTCAATCTAA
>JACMKO010000538.1 GCA_014380065.1 Leptolyngbya sp. ES-bin-22
AGGAATGACGAGTTAGAAGCTTAAGGGGAAGTAGAAGACGGAGGGGGCAAGGGGGAGCAAGGGGAACAGGGGAGAGTTTTGGGTTTTAAGTTTTGAGTTGGCAGAGAGGCATCAGGAGCCAAGAGAGTTTTGAGTGAATGCAGCGCTCCGGTGCTCTTACCCCCCACTCCCTGCTCCCCACTCCCTACTTCCACCCTTTGCCTTCATCCCTCATTGCTAAAAGGTTTTCCCTTCCATCATCATCGTCAAAAGCCCCTGTTGCCCCAGAATAATTTCGCGCAAGAAGCTCATGATGCCGACCCAAAGAATGGGGGTAATGTCAACGCCCCCGATCGGCGATACAATTTTGCGCGATGGTGCCAGAAATGGCTCGGTAGGCACAGCAATGACGTTGAACGGGAAGCGCTTAAGATCTGCCTGCGGATACCAGGTCAGCACAATGCGAAAGATGAACAGGAACGTCATGATGCCCAGTGCGGAACCCAATGACCAGGAGGCAATTGTAAGAGAATCCATAGGTCAGCCGGATAAGTTTTAAGCGATGTAAACAGCTTTCTCATCAATTTTAGCGCCATTCCTGTCCTTACCCGTCAGAAAAGTGGCTCTCCTGATTAAGAAACCTTGTGCCACTGCTTCTCAAGTGATTAACAGCCCGCTAAGATGATGACAGCGTTGTAAAAAGAGGCAAACTAATATGACTCCTGCTTTAATGAACTTTTTCCTCAGCCTACTGGCAGGTGGTGTTGTGGTCGGAGGCATCTTCGGTGCGCTCCTTTTCATCAGCCAGAAAGATAAGATTCAACGCTCTTAGGCGAATGATGGCAGTGGAACCGTACCAATTTATCTGGCGAACCGGATCTTGAGTGGAGAACCCTGGATCGCAAGAAAGCATGACTTCTAGTCTGGTATTGAAGTGATTCCAGGGTTCCATATGCGAGAAGACTAACGCCTTAAAGGTCAATGGAGCCATAATCGTCTGGCGGCTTTGTCGATTACGCCATTCTGTGGGTATTCTGGATGGAGTCTCTTTCTTGAGTGAGCGGTTGGAGATTTCGGGCATCATGTCGTTAACATGGGATGTACTTAGGAGAGGGATGCGATGGTAAACTTTGCGCCAAATGCGGCAAGTATTGTAGGAATAGTCTTGGCACTCGCTGGCGCTGGTCTCTACGCTCTGCGATCCTATCGTCCAAAACTTGCCCGCGATCATGACATTTTCTTTGCCGCGATTGCGATCCTTTGTGGCGGCATCCTTCTGTTTCAAGGCTGGCGGTTAGATCCGATCTTACAGTTCAACCAACTCCTTCTGGCGGGTTCAGTAATATTCTTCGCGTATGAAAGCATCCGTCTACGGGGCGCAGCGACAGAGCAGGCAAAGCGGAATACCCCAATCGTGGATGACGAACGTCCAGTCAGTCGGGTGTATCGAGCTGACCTGGAAGAGCTGAATCCGTATGAGGATCGACCAGCAGCCCGTCGCATTCGTGGTACCCGTGATGTCCGCTCCGAGCGGGAGGAGTATGAGGAAGAACCCCGCCGCCGTCCCGCAAGCCGTACGGGTGAAGCCCGACTGGGGACTGGTGATCGCACGCGCAAACGCCGTCCTCGTGCAACTGACGACTCCGTTGATGCGATTGGTGGTAGCCGAGAAGAGTCAGACCTTTGGGCTGACAGACCATCCCGTAGCCGGGGTACATCCCCCTCACGGTCAGGCAACCAGTCGCCTAACTCTCGCCCACGACGCTCCCGACCCCCTGTCGATGATGGTGCGCCCTCTCGCGATCGTCGTCCCGAATCAAGAAACGGTGCGCCCTCCTCAGAGTACGTGGATTATCGCCCGGTTGATACGGATGAAGAGGATAACTGGGGCAATTATTAACGGCTTTCACAGTCCCCGTGAACGTAAGGATCGGCTAGTTTGAAAAGGCTTCTGAATGTGCCTGCAACGGTGTGCTACCGCAGTCATGGAAGAGTACGACGCTGGCTCAATGTAACAGTTTGCATCAGCCTGCTAGAAGTCTTAACGGTTGCTTGTGGGCAGGAAGAGTTGCCTACTACTGTTTCTGCCGAATTTGATAGCCGCCACAGCGATGAGCAGCCGGCTCTTAGTGGGGATGGTCACTTTTTGGCGTTTGTCTCCAACCGGAATGGTAATCGTGGTATTTTGCTTTATGACCGAAAGCAAAGGCAGATCGTTACTCTACCCCGGCTAAATCGGCAAAACGCGATCGCAGAAGCACCGAGCCTAAGCTATACAGGGCGTTACATCGTCTATATAACCAGTGATAGTGTCCGTCCCGAAATTGAACTTTACGATCGGGCACTTCAACAACCGGAAGTGCTAACTGCTCACTATCGCGGCTGGTTCCGCAACCCTAGCATCAGCCCGGATGGTCGCTACGTTGCCTTTGAAACAGGTGCGCGTGGACAATGGGATATCGAAGTGATGGATCGTGGACCGAATGTAGAATCAGACGTGCCTGACAATTTGCGATCGCGGCTTCTATCTTCTCCTTAGGAGCTTTCCAGCACCAAAAGCATCCATTGAGGTAGGTTTTACAACAAGGTTAGCGCCTCATCCTTCTCCACTTCCCCTCCCAGTCCACACCTCTGTGAATCTTCGTCTGCTGCTACTTTTGCTTGTTCCCAGTGTGCTGAGCGGCTGTGGTGCACAACTGGTTAACTTCCCGTTTGATCCAGGTGGTCGCAGCCTGAACAGCAGCTTTTCTGACCTGCAACCGCGCGTTTCGAGCCGGTATATTGTCTTTGTGTCCGATCGCAGCGGCAGTCAAGATCTTTACCTCTACGACACGACTGGACATCGTTTGGTGGACTTGCCAGGGCTGAACGCGATCGACATGATCGTGTCGAGTCCAGGTCTTTCGGAGAATGGTCGCTTGATCGTGTTTGCGGGTTCTCGTGAAGGACGATCGGGCATTTATCTGTACGATCGCGAGACGCGACAACTCCGCAACCTGACGGAAAACCTGAAGGCGGAGGTGCGCAATCCCACGATTACGGCTGATGGCGATACGATCGCGTTTGAGTCCAGCGCTAACGGGCAGTGGGATATTTTGCTATACAACCGGGATGGTCAACCGCTGAAGACGCTGACTAAGCCTCATTAACGGTCGATCGATCTAGCCACCTACAGGTTCAGGTGTATCAGTAAGGGTTTCAAGCTGTACCTGGGATGCTTCCAGCGTTTGCACAGACTCAATGAGCGATCGTACGGTAGATGCGCCTTCGGACGGCTCGAAACTGAGGGGAAACTTACCCTTGGCAACCATCCGTAGCCCTAAAGGTCCCAAGCTTGCTAAGCCTTTCAGATCACGAAAGGAGTTGCCCATTACTTTCAGCCCAAATTGCCGTTCGTCAATCCAACCGCCTTGTTTGACAAGCTCAATCAACGTTTTGCGGTGACGAATCGTACGGCTAGATTGAGCATCTTTGCGGTCTAAAATTTCACCTTTGATTTTGCTAATCTGATCCATCGGGGCGACCTCCATTGGACAGACAGAATTGCAGAAGTAGCAGCGGGTACAGCCCCAAACGCCGTCTGTACCCTGGTTGTATTTCTCCAGTCGTGCTTCTGTTTCTTCATCGCGGTTGTCTGCAATCATGCGGTAAGCTTTCGCTAGTGCGTGCGGTCCCACAAAGTTAGGATTGACTTCATACGCATTGCATTCCGAGTAGCAGGCACCGCAGAGAATGCAATTGCCTGTCTGGTTGAGCTTAGCCCGCTCTTCTGGTGTTTGCAAAAACTCGCGTTCTGGGATGTGCCGTGCGGCAGTACTGACGTAGGGATCGATCGCCTTCAGGTTGTTCCAAAAGCTGTGCATGTCTACCACCAGATCTTTGATAACAGGCATATTGCCCATTGGTGCCAATGTAATGGTAGGGATGCTTTCCGCTTTTGGTTGGGCTGTGTCTGCTGGCTCAACGGGCATTGCTTGCTGTAGCCGCGCTAGTTCGCTGCCAACATTCTCTTTACACGCCAACGCTGAGCGACCGTTGATGCGAATGGAACAACTACCGCAAATGGTATTCCGACAATTTTTACGGTATGCCAGTGTGCCGTCCTGCTCCCACTTGATACGGTTTAAACAGTCCAAAATCGTACTACCGGGATCAACGTCGAGCGTAAAGGTTTCGACTCTAGGCGTAGCGGTTTGGTCTTGTCTGATGACGTTAAAAAGAACTTGCATGCTGGGAGTGCTTCAGTCACGACTGTGATTGTATGATCACCTCCAGTTTAAGCGCGATCGCCCACACAGCGCCAACCGTCTTGCCCAATCGACTGTTAGCAAAGAGCTTTAAAAATAGAGGCTTGAGGGCTACAAAAACCCGATCACTCAGTAAACCTCATAGCGAAACGCAGCTTTCTCTGCCACCAAAGTTAGGTACTTAGAACTGGCGCGGGTAGGAGCATAAACTCCCTTCTCCCATTCACTCACCGTCTGCTGGCGCACTCCCAACTCTTGAGCCATCTCTGCTTGGCTCAGCCCCATATGCAGCCGTAACGCCCGGATCAGGTCGCTATTCCACTGCAACGTGTTTTTAACACACTGCACCCTGTAAACTTGTGGCGGTTTTGTAAACGTAACCCGCTCCTCAGGTAAGTCGATCGCCTCCACCATATAACCCGCTGACATCCAGGCAGTGGCTTGTAGTGCGCCTTTGCTACGATTGCTCCACCAACCGCGCTTGCTGCGGGCAGAGGCAGGCAACCCTTCGCCCAGCAGGGCTTCGACTTCGGCAAAGGTAAGCATCACCTGCAATTGATCGCTCTGACGCAAGAAATCCAATAATGGTTGATACTTACCCTCACCCTGACTAGACATTTTACACGCCAACGTGTTAAAATTAAAGACTTGATCAAAAGCGATCGTCCCATTATAGATGTCTTCAAAGCCTTGATGAGAGAAGTTAGGATGGGCGAGACATCTTTATGCTTGCACTAGCTCAGCTTTTAGCCTCGCTTCTGCCTTCTAGCTGCAAGCTCCAACGCTGCAAGCTTAAGCCTTTACTTCTTCAACCGGAATTCGTCAAATTTGACGACCGCCGATTTTGGCTCCCTCGTGTCAAAGCGGTAGCTGCTGATGGTGCCTGTGCCAGTGTCAAAAATACTGAAGGCTGTAATGTCATTGCTGGCAATGTAGGGCATGGGCTGCTTTTTGGCATCAAGGAGCGGGGCGATCGTGGGCACGATCGGCTCTAACCCGTTTGGATTCCCCGTTGCAGCGTACTCTTCCTTGTAGCCTGTGGGTACATTGCGCTTGAGGTCGCCGACAAAAGCACCATAGGAGTTGCCCACATTCGAGGTTTCCAAAAAGTGCATCCCACTGGGACTCACGAACCGATTCCACAGATGCGAATGCCCGTAAAACACCAGTTGCACATTCGCTTTTTCCAGCAGCGGCACCACATCTCGAATGATGTAGTCATCTTTGACGGGATACTCGTAACGAATCGCTTTAGTGACAGTTTGTTTAAAGGGTTTAGACAGGTCTGGCAGCGGTTGCTTGCTTGGAGAATCTTGCGCGATTATCATCAGACCGTCTGGTTTAACTTCCACTTCTTCTGTATCCATTACTTGTAGCGGATCAGTGTAAGCAGGAACGACATTCTCACCTAATGAATGGGGTGGATGATGGAACATGACCATCTTGTATTTGGCTCGTTTAAATTCTGGGCTATTGAGTTCTTGTTTTAGCCAATTGTATTGAGGACTGTCTTTGGCGATCGGTTCAAAAAGATGCTGTCCCCAACCCCAGTTTTTGACCGTTTCTTGTGCGTCTTCAATGTCCTGATCTCGTTCCCGATATTTCCCTTTTGCGTCTGCGGCAAGACTGGGTGTACGCCAAACATTAGTGACATACAGTACAACCAACCGTACATCGCCAAACGTCTCTGCGTAATATCGCTTTCCACCTTGAGGGCTTTTGGGCAACGTGAAAATCTCTTCGTAGGTATCTGTATTGAATGAATGGTCTTTCACCCATGCTTTAAGAATTGCTGGATCATACGTTGGATTAACCGTTCTAAAATCGGCATCATGGAAGGCTTCCGCAATTTCATACGGCACCGTGTTGTTGAACTGTTCGCCGAGAGAATCCTGAGTGGAAAAGCGTCCCATAACTTCGTGGTTGCCGATCGCGGTATACATCGGCGCATTTTGAATGATGGCTCCCCCCTTGTAGCGAGTCTTGATCCCGTTTTTCTCTAGCTCATAGCAAGCACGACCTTGCAGGGCGGGAAAGAAGGAACCACCACAGGTATCGTCGAACCATTCGGAGGCGCGATCGGCAACATTGACCAGATCGCCTGCAAACAGCACGAGATCAACTTGTCCTACTGTTTCCACAACCTTCTGAAGATTTGCTGCTACCATCGGTTTTACCTGATGATCAGACGTTAGCAAAATCTTTAAGGGCTTTCCCGATGAAGGTTTCGCCGCTAGTGTATACGCCTCGCTACGAATGGCTGTGCCATCTTCACGCACACTCATGACACGATAGGGTACCCGTCGATCGGGCGTTAACCCCGTTACTTCTGCTTCATGCCGCCAAATGGGGCGAACGGTCACGGTTGAGTACTTTGCCGCCCGTTTAGATTCTGCGTCTTCGCGGGTACGGCTCAACTGGGTTGTGACTGCCGCAACGGTGTGTGATAACCCAGAGCCATAGGCAACTGTATGGTTAGTTCCCGCAAATTCGGTGAACCATACAACGCGGACAGAAGACTCTGTTGGCAGTTGCAAGAATGGCTCCGTGAGAAGGGTCGGTTTGGCAGACATCGTAAGTGTGGAAGTTGAGTAAAAAAGGCTTAGCATGACCGCTGCTAGCGCGGTTATCAGCAGCATACGATGAGGTCGGCGCTTCAGCATGGTTACTTGGATCACATCAGAAGGAAGGGGCGTTTTACTCCATCATGTCACTGGTAAACCTCTTAACTTTGAGTTGAATGATAGTTTAATAAACTGAAGCGAATCAGCCCTTTAGCAATTGTCCTCAAACAGACTACTCATTGGCTATGACTATCTCTCCTTCGATCGCCCCAACTGCTATTCAGCCTGTGCTCCATCCGCTTGAGCCACTCACACCAGAAGAAATACAGCTAGCCGTAACTACGGTGCGATCGGAGCGGCACCTTAGCCAGCAGTTTCGCTTTCCCACTGTGACCCTAAATGAACCGCTTAAAGAGGTCGTGCTCACGTTTCAGCCGGGTGATTCGATCCAGCGTGAGGTGTTTCTCATTCTGTTGGACAACGAAACGGGCAGCACCTATGAGGCGATCGTCAATCTTAACCAGCGTAAAGTCACCTCCTGGCAGCACATTCCCGATGTTCAGCCCAACATTATGGCTGATGAACTGGCAGAGTGCGAAGCAGCCGTCAAAGCTCATCCAGAGTTCCAGGCAGCGCTGGCAAAGCGAGGGATTGCTGATCTGGCGTTGGTGGTGGTTGACCCGTGGGCGATCGGTCACTTTGGGTTTGCTGATGAAGTGGGATTACGCCTATCGCGCTGCCTGTGTTATCTGCGGGCAGAGGCAACGGGAAATTTCTATGCGCGTCCGATCGATGGTTTGGTGCCTGTGGTCGATTTGAATCAAATGCAGGTTTTACGCATTGATGACCTGGGCCTTGTGCCTGTACCGCCTGATCCAGGTGAATACGCCTCTACCTTTGTACCCAAGCTGCGTGATGACATTAAGCCTTTGCTTATCACGCAGCCAGAGGGAGCTAGTTTTCACGTTAACGGGCACCACATCCGCTGGCAAAAGTGGCAGATGCGGATCGGCTTTACACCCCGTGAAGGACTGGTACTTTACACCGTCGGTTATGAAGATGATGGGAAATTACGTCCCATTCTCTACCGAGCATCTATGGCAGAAATGGTCGTGCCTTATGGCGATCCGCGTCCCCAACACTTTCGCAAAAATGCGTTTGATTTGGGTGAACATGGGGTAGGAATGCTGGCAAACTCACTCAAGCTTGGCTGCGATTGCCTGGGCGAAATTTATTACTTTGATGCAGTGCTGACGAACAGTCGCGGTGAGGTGACCATCACCGAAAACGCTATCTGTCTGCATGAGGAAGACTACGGGATGTTGTGGAAACATACAGACTGGCGCTTGGATGCGGTGGAAGGCCGTCGATCGCGCCGCCTCGTGCTTTCCTTCGTTGCTACGGTGGATAACTACGAATACGGGTTCTTCTGGTACTTCTACCAGGACGGCACTATTCAGTACGAAATTAAACTCACAGGTATCTTGCTGTGTGGCGCGCTAAATGGTGATGCGAAATATGGGACGATCGTTGCTCCAGAGCTCAATGCTCTGAACCATCAACACTTCTTCGGAATGCGTTTGGATCTGGACATTGACGGTCAGCCAAACTCTGTATACGAGGTAAACACCCATGCCGAGCCAATGGGAGATACCAATCCCTATGGGAATGCGTTCTATGCTGCATCGACTCTGTTAGCAACCGAGCAAGCCGCGCAGCGCATTGTTGATCCTCTCGCTGGGCGTTACTGGAAAATCGTCAATCCCAATGTTCAGAATCGTCTTGGTCAACCAGTGGGGTACAAGCTCATCCCAGGCGATACGATTTTACCGTTTGCCCATCCTGATTCCCCCATTCTTAAGCGGGCAGGCTTTATGACCAAACATTTGTGGGTCACACCCTATAAACCCGATGAGCGTTATCCCGCCGGTAATTACCCAAACCAGCACCCAGGCGGTGAAGGCTTACCGCAGTGGACGCAAGCTAATCGCGCGATCGACAATACCGATGTCGTTGTCTGGTACACCTTCGGACACCACCATATTCCCCGTCCTGAGGATTTCCCCGTTATGCCAACTGCTTACAGTGGGTTTACGCTAAAGCCAGTTGGCTTTTTCACCGCCAGTCCCGCACTGGATGTACCGCCCACCCAACCCCAAAACGATCACTGCCATCGTTAACCATCCGTAGGGATGTCATAGTAACGTCCCTATAGGGCGCACTACCATCCCACTATTGCAACAGTCCAGCAAACCGCTGAATCGCTTTTACATAGGATTGTGCTCCCGGCTGATAAAGTCCAACGTGCTCAACACCAGCAGCAAAGAAGAGTTGCTTGGGTACAGGAGCAGCATCATACAGCCGTTGACTCATCTCAGACGGCACAACAGAATCAGCCGTTCCATGTAGAAATAAAACAGGAATGCGTAGCGATCGCACCTTCGAGAGCGAATCAAAGCGCTCCGTCAATAGCCAACGCACAGGAAAGAAACGCAAGAAGTCTTTGCGCTCAACGACTTCGGCCATTGATGTGAACGAACTTTGCATGATAAGTCCCTCCGCTTCTGGGTGTTTCACTGCAAGGTCTAGCGCGATCGCGCCTCCCAAAGACTCTCCATACAGCACAATTTGCTCAGACGGCAAACGGCGGTTCGCACGGAGGTAATGCCAAGCTGCTTGACTGTCCTCGTAAACCTGTCGCTCGCTTGGAAATGATCCATCACTGCGACCATAGCCCCGGTAATCAACGACAAGGACAGCAAAACCAAGCTGATGAAGGGCGGCAACTCTGGCAAGGTAGTTGTAATCGCCCATGTTGCGACCCACTCCAGAAAAATACAGCATGGTTTTTGCAGTGGTCAGCACGTTCGTGGGTTCGCCAGGAAGCACCGCATAGTGATCTTTTACAGATGGGGATGGCACCCACCAAGCATGTAGGCGATCGTGAGAATTTGCGATCGGTATCCAGACATCCTCATACGGTAATTTGAAAGCTGCTGCATAAGGGAGCATGGAAAGCTCAGGCTTGGGACGGTAGAGCAAGTAGCGTTGCCCAAAGAAGAGCAGAAGGCAAGCTGAGGTGTACGCGATCGCAATCGCTCCTATAGTAAACAGCAGTTGTTTCCCGCTGTAAAAACGCCTGCTTTTGCAACTAATCATTGCGATCGTCCCACCCTTTACTGTGAACCACAATGTACTACATCTTTGCAATCAAAAAGCGCTCCCTCATTTGAGGGAGCGCTTTTGAACTAACTCAGACCGTCAAACAGTCAGAAATTAACCGTTGATGGAAGGAGCCGAGAGCGCGACAGGAGCCGCCTCGCCTGCTGCCAAGTCGAGAGGGAAGTTGTGCGCATTGCGCTCGTGCATCACTTCCATACCCAGATTGGCGCGGTTCAAGATGTCCGCCCAGGTG
>JACMKO010000052.1 GCA_014380065.1 Leptolyngbya sp. ES-bin-22
CTTTTACGAGCATCCAACAACTGCATGCACTGCCAGGGTTTCGATCGCTCGGCAGCAGCAAAATTTTCTACCGCTTCACGCTCGATCGCTATCTCGTCAGCCTCGAAATCACCGGACAGATTGTGAAATTCTTGCGACTGTTGCCAAAACCGGAGCTTTGAAGTGGGGAGTAGGGAGTGGGGAGTAGGGAAGGAGAAGGCTAAAGGCTAAAGGCTGAAGGCTAAAATGGCGGGATTAGCATTGAGGGGTGAGCCATTCTGCCGACTAATGAGCAAAACTTTGCCAGCGTCTGTATTTGCCAGATGCTATCGAACTATTATCGAGACATCCAACTATTTCGCTACAACGCTCAATCAGGCATCATTTATATCTTTGCCAGCGACGAGCTGCAAATCGTGATACCCCGCAATGGGGATTGGAGGTTTTTAGATGAAGCCCAACTATGATGCAATGTCCTGGTCAGAACTCCGAGCCTACATCTTGTCGCATCGAGATGATTTAGATGCGTTGGAAGCACTGTACGCCCGTCGCAGTCCTGATTCAGAAGCGACCTGGTATACGCCACCCAAAACAGAGGAGGAATGGCAGCAACAGATGGAAATGGTGAAACCCATTCTTGAGCGAAAGCCCAAAGCAAACGAATGAAGTGACCAAACGACGATGAACCAGCCCAAGCTTTTAGACACGGTTGCCCTTCTCAAGCCAGTTCCGGCTGAACAGCTAATTTTAGTTGAACCAGAGTATGCGTCTGTGAATCTACCTATTGGACTGGTAGGCACCATTGTCGAAGTGTACGATCGCGAAGACGGCAACCACTTCCTCATTGAATTTGCAGATTCTGACGGCTGTGAATATGCAATGGCGACTCTACAGGCAGATGGCTTTCTGGTCTTAAAGCATGACCTCGCCGAAGCCGATAAATACGTGGCATCAGTAATGTAATGCCGATGAAACAGATTCGCCATAGCAAAGATGTTGATGCGCTGCTGGTTGAACTGTCGGATGAACCGATCGCCTACGCCGAAGATGACGGGCAAGTAATCCTGCATTACTCTGCTGATGAAACGATCGTTCTCATCAAGATCTTAGATGTCACCCAATTCATGTCAGAAGCGAATGCCGATGCTATGCTGCCGCTTTCTAACTAAAGGAGTGAGCCATCCTACCGACTGTTGAGCAGGGTTTGACCCGTATTGACTTGCCAGATGTTATCCAACGACGATCGCAACATTGGATGATGTCTTTAATGGGCAGGGTTTGGACGTACTGCCAGCCGCTAAGTCCTGCAAAAGTTAGTACTGGGACGAGTACCATACCTGCAACGGCAACGCGACGAATGCGTTTGCGTCCGGTTTCCTTTTTTGCCTGCGCCTTCACTTGCACATCGGTGAGGGTGAGCGGAAAGCCAGAGGTGCTTTGATCCTGCTTCTCTGGTTGCCACAGTCGGGCGTCGTAAAAGCAGATACCAAACAGCAGCAAAATGCCGATGACTAGGGAGATAATGGTCAGCAGTCTGGCATCTTTGTCGGCAAAGAGCTTGAGGAAGCCGTTGAGACTGGTGATGAAGGCAATGATGCCTGCAACGGGAGCGCTGAATTTGGTCAGAAAGGCTCCCAGATTGACGTTAGTCTTGTTGTCGTCGCTCATCGTCGCATCCCCAGAAACCGGGTTTCTTGCTGAAGTATACGATTCAACCCCATTGACTGCCTAGAAGCTCGGTTTCTTGAAGTACGGGTGTCGTTCATAACCCGATCGCGACCTTCAAAGAGACATTGTTCAATCGATTAGACTGACGCAGTTCACGCTTGCATATCCAACGTTGCCATGAGCTTGTTGTGCGATGCAGAAAAACATGGCTGGCTCGCGATCGCACCCCTTCAAGCAGCATTGCTAATACATTGACTACACGTCCCAAGGCGATCGACTCTAATCGTAATGTGACTGTGGAGCATACTGAACGCAGGCGATCGCATCGAGTTGTATCGCCTCGCAATCGTCATGTGACTCGATACAATGGCAATGTGACTGCGGAACATACTGAATGCAGGCGATCGCATCGAGTTGTATCGCCTCGCAATCGCAATGTGACTCGATACAATGGCATTGCAGTCAGGTGCAATCGTAGCAGCGGCTTATGCAATCAGGAACGATCGCGATCGAGAGTTAAAAGACTCTATGCAGATAAAAGTGATCGCTCAACTATTGTTAGCGTTCTGCTCTAAAAAAGCAGCGTCCTTGAGCGGTTGTTTAGCTTTAAAGCGACAATTCCCAATAAAAATGGCACGCTTTTAGTACGGGTGTTCTATAATTTTGTCAACCTTCAAATCATTGCCTTTGAAGGCGAAGCTATAGGCATTGGACACGAGACGGATGATCATCCAACCCTCAGTGGCTCTAAAATTGTCCTGCCGTAGCCTCTGACTGCTGCTTTTCTTCGTCGATCGCCCACGTTACGTTGACATCGCCATGTACTCCTCGATCGCTCCCGGCACACTGCTCAACAACCGCTACTGTCTTGTTGGTGCAGCAGGGCAAAGTAAATTTGGTCAAACCTATCTAGCACGCGACCAAAAGCGGCTCAATGAACTCTGCGTCGTCAAAGAATTTACGCCAGTGCAACAAGAGACAGCGGCAGTAGAGAGTCTGCGGCAGCGCTTTCATCAAGACGTATCGGGGCTGTATGAACTTCAGCATCCCCAGTTGCCCCCCCTACGCATGATGTTTGCCCAGGAAGAGCGGCTCTACTGGGTGCGAGATTATGTGGAAGGCAAAAGTTACGGTGTGTTGCTAGATGAGCGTAAAGCGCAGGGGCAGGTGTTTTACGAAGCAGAGGTGATTCAGCTTTTGCTCAAAGTGCTGCCTGTGCTGACCTACCTTCACAATCGCGGGATGGTGCATCGCAACCTGTCGTTGGATACGCTGATTTTGCGACAGCAAGACCAGTTGCCGATATTAATTAATTTTGGGCTGGTGCAAGAACTGGTTACACGGTTGCAGTTGCATTCGATCGATCAGCGTGAGGCGTTAGGGCAATGGGGTTTTGCACCGCCAGAGCAGCTTCACGGCAAGGCTGAACCTAGCAGCGATTTGTATGCCCTGGCAGTGACGGCGATCGCCCTGCTCACAGGCAAAACACCCGAATCACTCTACAACAGCCAGACTCAGCAGCTTGATTGGGAAGCGCTTGTGACAGTGCATCCTACTTTTGCGCGTCTATTGCGCCAGATGCTGCATCCCCAGCCCAAGAAGCGCCCCGCCTCAGCCGCACAGGTAGCGCAGATTTTAGAGCCACTGCTGGCAAACGCTCCTGTCGATGCCATGCCAGCGAATGCCATGCTGTCCGATATCATGTTAGATACCCCTGTGGCAGCAACGCAGCCGACCGATGCTCTACAACCACTGCCAACGCGTCTACCAAAGAAGCGTTTGCGCCCTAAGCGTAAGGGAGACAGCGACCCACGAGCTTCGGCAGCAATGGTTGTCGGGCTGGTCATGCTGATTGCAGCCGTGGCGTGGAAGTTTCTGCCGCACAAGCAGCCCGATGCGAAACCCGCCGCCTCGCCCTCCGTCACTGCTGCCCGTCCAACTGTTGCGCCTGGTGCTCCGTCTCCCCGCGCCACTGCTAGCCCGTTAAACGCCTCTCCTAAAGCTGAATCAGCCTCCGATGAGGCACTGCGCGATCGCCGTCGCCAACTCAACATTGACTTTCCCTTCTTCACAAGCCTGGTGGATGAGGTGTTTTATGCCAAATATCCCCAACAGCGATCGCGCAAGCTGGGTGATACAGAACAGGACAAGTTCAAGGGCGAATGGAACACGATCGCCAGCAGCACAGTGGCTAAGCTAGCAACCCTGAAACCCGAAACGCGCTCTAAAATGGGTAGCTATCGTCGCGCCAACTACGACACATGGCTGGCTACCCTGGGCGAAACGGGTGCCAAAAGCAGCCCTCGCTTAGACGCACTGGCAGACAGCCGTTTCTTCCAGCTTTTCCCAGATCAAAAGGGTAAAACGCTGAATCCACGCACGTTTGGACAGGTGTGGTACGCGATCGCGGATGAGCAAGTTAGCACTGCCAACGCCCAACCCCGTCCCGCCTCTGGCAAGAACGCAAACGGCAATCGCTCTTTGTGACACATTAGAGGCGTTCCTCTACAGTGCTTGCCCTTATGCATGACGTGCCACATTTTCAGGAAGCAGGACGCATGAATCCTGTCAGCCCTGACGATCGAATGCCCGAAGCGGTCTACAGTACGGCGTTAGATTTCCTCGTTTTTGCCTGTGTAGATCTTGTGTTCACCTATCAACAACAACTGCTGCTGGCAAAGCGCAATACCGAGCCGCGATCGTCCTGGTGGATTGTGGGCGGCAGAATGGTTGCAGGCGAAGAGCCAAAAGCCACTGCCATGAGAAAGGCGCATCAAGAGGCACAGCTAGCTAACCTGGATACCGATCGCTTTCACTGTATCGGTGTCTATTCCACCTGCTTTGCCGTGCGCCGTCAGGCACCCAAACATCACGGTTCCCACAGCCTGAACGTGACCTATCAAATCGAATTGACGCTAGAAGAGAAAGAACAGATCAAGCTGCGATCGGACGAATACGATACCTGGCAGTGGTTGAGCGTGGAGCGTGCCAAAAGCCTACTCACGCCCGACGAAGCGATGGATCAAGCGCTTTTGAAGCTCATCGACGCTTTGAGGTTTTAGGAGACAAATCAGGGGTCGAGAGCCAGCGCAGAGGACGCAGAAGAATAGAGATGAAGCGATGGAGAGAGGAGCAGATTTTGTTTCTAACTCAAAACTCAAAACTCAAAACTCCCTGTCCCTTCCCTACTCCTCTAAATAAGGCTGCAACTGGAGTTGAAGCCGTTGACGGGCACGAGCAATTCTGGACTTGACAGTGCCGAGGGATGCTTTGGTGATGGCAGCGATTTCTTCGTAGCTCATGCCGTCGATTTCGCGAAGGACGATCGTGGTGCGGAAGACTTCGGGCAAATCAGCGATCGCTAGTTTGAGCTGGTCGTAAAACTCTTGCTGACTGAGCGCTTCATCCGGTTCTAGCGTCTCGGCAGCAATTTCCCAACCCATTTCGCCATCGCTAAAGGTAATGGGTGCATCCAGAGACAGAGGTATTGCGTGGCGTTTGCGCTTCCGCAGTTCGTCGTAAAAAAGATTTGTAGCGATGCGGCTCAGCCAGCCCTGAAATTTCGCTGGTTCGTTGAGCCGTCGCAGATTGCGATAGACACGAATCCAAACTTCCTGAACCAAATCCGCCCGATCTTGCCAATCGGGGGCGAGGTGATAAAGAACTCTTTCGACGTGGGGCTGGTAGCGTCTCAACAGCTCAGCAAACGCTGTCTTGTCGGGACGATGATCAGTCTGACAACGTAGAACCAGCTCCTGGTTTGACAGGTCTTTTACTGACACCGACACGTGTGTGAGCATTGTCGTAACTGTTGACCAGGATACAGGCAGATAGGAATCCATTGACAAAACCTCACCCAAAGACTCATTCATCTTGCTGCTATGTCCCGGAAAGTACCCAAACATCCGGGTCTCGCATTCCCTTCAGGTTAGAAGTTACAGGGTCGATCGTTCCTTGCTGAAGTGCCACTTGTCAAACTGTCAATTTTTGTTGCTGTCTACGGCGCAATCGCCGTCTTTGTCTGGATTGACCCTGTGCGATCGCGATTATGCTTGAGCTTGTTATATATGAGAGAGACTGGCAGCATTGGCTGGATTTTTCAGCACCTGTCACCTCATCCTGTATAAGAGTCCTAGAGTTCCTCGCGATCGTCTCTGTTCCTTCACGCCCCCTTCTCTCCACTGTCATCTAGCGCAAGCGAGTCGCCAGCATGTTCAACGCTACTGAACTTCTCATCGAAGACTTTGTGAACAAACTCAAGGAAGGCTATCGCCGCACCTATGGAGGCTGGAAGTCTGACTATGAAGACATCATTGGTTGGGTCGGCTCGATGGCAATGGAGAATATTGCCAACAGCGATGCGCTCTATCACAACGTTGAGCATTCCATTCTCGTGACGCTGGTCGGTCAGGAAATTTTGCGCGGCAGGCACATTCGCATGGGTGGCGTTTCCTGCGAAGATTGGCTGCACTTCATCATTTCGCTGGTTTGCCATGACATTGGCTATGTGAAAGGTGTGTGCCGTCAAGATCGCGATGGTCTGTATGCAACGGGCAAAGATGGCAGCATGGTAAATCTTCCCCCTGGCTCGTCGGATGCGGGATTAACGCCCTACCATGTCGATCGCGCTAAGCTGTTTATCGAGGAGCGCTTTGGTGGTCACAAGCTTATTGATGCCGAGATCGTGAAGCGCAATATTGAACTCACGCGCTTCCCTGTCCCCGCTGCCGAAGACCATCAAGACACCATCAACTATCCCGGTTTAATTCGTGCCTCTGACCTGATTGGGCAGCTCAGCGATCCCCGTTACCTCAAGAAAATTGGCGCACTGTTCTACGAATTTGAAGAAACGGGTGTCAACAAAGCGCTCGGCTATCGACATCCCGGCGATCTGCGTAAAAATTATCCCAAGTTCTACTGGCACGGCGTTTTTCCCTACATTAACGATGCGCTCTACTATCTATCACTCACTCAACAGGGCAAGCAAATTGCGGCAAATCTCTACTCCAACGTGTTTGTCGTGGAGCATGAAAAGCCAGAAGATTGAGAACGTATCCTTAAAATTTGTGAACGACAAACTAGGTGCATAGAGAGTAGTCCTGGGAAACCTAAAGCTATCGGGACAGTAGAGGGTTTTATATGGTGGCTATGCAAACGTTTTATCCTAAAAGGATTCTCAGTTCTTCAACGACGGGCGATCTCCTGGACGGCATCACCCGCACGCTTGAGACAGAAACCTTAAACATTCTGATTGACTTTCAGCAGGTCATGTTTATGGATAGCACTGGACTGTCAGCACTGGTGATTGCGCTGAAACAAGTGCGTGGAGCAAGCGGACGTTTAGCGCTCTGTCGACTGAACGGGCAAGCCTATATGGTGCTTGAACATAGCGGTCTGGACAAAGTCTTTGAGATTTACGAAACGCCAGAAGAGTTTACGCGATCGTTGACCTCTAGCACGGGCGAGCCATCAACAAAGTAGGGTAGTCCTTTTTAGTAAAGGACAGATAAAATTGGCAGTGATGGTTAACGTTCAGCCCTCATGTCAAGCATCCCACCCTTCCTCCGTTGCCCTAACTGTGGCTCAGAAGACCGCACGAAAAACGGCACCACCCGGCGGGGCAAACAAAACTATCAATGCCGCGATTGCGGTCGCCAGTTTGTGGAAAAGCCCCAGTGGAAACAACGGGAAAAAGAGAGCACTGTGATGATTGACCGCTTGCTATTGGAGAAGATGCCCCTAGCTGGCATTGCCCGTGCCTTGAAATGATCAGCATTCTGGCTCCAAGGGTCTGTTAATCAATGTGATGAAAAGGTGCCGCGCCAAGTGCAGAAAAAGCTCCCTTTTTCCCTATCCTTTACCAAAAAAGACTACCCAAAGTAGTTAATAATGGTGGGATGCCACGTAAACAAAAGTACCCACACTTAGTGCAATCGAAATGGACGGCTCACCAAAAAATTGACGGCTGGCGGCATTTTCAAGTGACCAATCGCAAGAATCAAGGGCAGTGGGTCTTTGCCGAACTGGTTGCTGCTTGTGACCCGACAGTGCGCTTCTGGGTCAACGCGCGACTGTTGAAAGATCGATCGCTCTGGCAAGCGGGTTGGCAATCGTTACAGGAAATTGAACTCACTAGCACTCAGTGAGACAATCGCGATCGCTTCAAGCCACTAAAGGCAACGAGATCCACCTTAAGGAAGTTTGTTTGTAGACTCATACCAGTGTATGCCAGTCACTAGCCTCGATCATAGAGGTGGCATTACTGAAGCTAAAGAGGTTTTTATGATGAATTGGTTGGGAACAACAATAGTGGTTGGTGCCGTAGTTTGCTTGGGCTTGCCTGCAAATGCTCAAACTTGTCGTTTGCTCAGAGTGGTCGAAGGTAAAGGGGCTTACTCGCTTCAAAAAAAAGTTTCGGCTGCCAGTACCCCACTCAGCCCCAGCAACTGGAACACCGATTTTGCCGTACCGAGTGGACAACGCTTTAGCTCCTATGCAGCGACGATCCGAGCAAAAAATGGTGGTAATTACAGCATTCAGATGAACCTGAAGTATGCCAATGGCACTTCGGACAAGGTTTTTGATAAGAAGGTTTCGCTGAAAGATAATGAAGCGCTCAACCTCTCAGGTTCGCCTCGCCTAAATTCAGAACCGTATCAGGTTAATGTCGTGGTTGGTGGTATTCCAGTGACTGGCAATTCGTATACCGTTGCCACTTCGGGATGTCGCTAATGCTCAGATCTTCAAGCATCATGCCTCTAGACGGATGATTCTTTCCCTATATTGAGATGATCTACGGTTAGAGAAAGACAAACCTTGTGTCATCTACGCCTCTCGGTAGTCGTTCCCCCGCACTTTAGTGGGTGCGTGATCGCAAGATATTCTCTAGACCGTAGCTCTCTCATGACAAACATCTTATGGAAACGAAGCAATTAGGCAATACAGGCATCACGGTAAGCGCGATCGGCTTGGGCGGTATGCCCATGTCGCTTAGCAGTCGTCCACCAGAAGCGCAGGCGATCGCTACCATTCATCGTGCTTTGGATTTGGGTGTCACGTTGATTGACACCGCTGACTCCTACTGCAAGGACGAGTCCGACAAGCACCACAACGAGCGGCTGATTCACAAAGCCCTCCAAGCGTATGGCAAGGATACGACCAACGTCATGATTGCCACGAAAGGCGGCTTGATGCGTCCCAATGGTGACTGGACGCGCAACGGCAATCCTGATCACCTGCGGGAAACCATTCATACCAGTTTTGAAGCGCTGGGTGGCGATCAGCCGATCGGTCTCTGGCAGTACCACGCCCCTGACCCTGACTACTCGATTGAAGCATCGCTTAAACCAGCTAAAGAAGCCGTAGTGAATGGTCTCATCCGTTTTGTGGGTGTCTCAAACTTTTCGGTAGAGCAGATTAAACGTGCTCGTGATGTAGTCGAGATCGCCTCGGTGCAAAACCAATACAACCCCTGGCACCGTAACCCAGAAGCAGATGGTGTGCTGGAGTACTGCGATCGCGAAAAGCTCACGTTCTTACCCTGGAGTCCCTTAGGCGGTAGTCGGCGATTTAGCCAGATTAAAGCGATTGAGGCGATCGTGCAACTGGCTCAGGCAAAAAGTGTTTCCGTTTACAGCATCGTGCTGGCATGGCTGCGGGCAAAATCACCATGCGTCTTACCCATTCCTGGGGCCAGCAAACCAGAAAGCATAGAAGATTCGATCACAGCCGCATCGATCAATCTTTCTCAATCAGAAGCAGCGCAGATCGATCGGGCAACGGCGGCGACCTGAAAAAACGTGGTTTGGATGTTAGTTGCGATCGCTCTTCTTACCGTTGACCAGCGATCGCGCCACTCTTCATTCCTCAACGTTTTCTGCCAACCACCTTTCTAAATCAGACAGGTTAGAGAAATCGAGCAACGCTTCTCCTAACGACTCCAGTTGGGTAATGGCGAGTGCCTCGACGCGCGATCGCACGGCATCCGGCAACATGCCAACTTTGCAGGAGAGTAGGCGCAAAATGAGCGATCGTTCCCGTTTTATGCCTTGCTCAATGCCTTGCTCAATGCCCTGCTCAATGCCTTGCTCCATCCAAC
>JACMKO010000539.1 GCA_014380065.1 Leptolyngbya sp. ES-bin-22
GCCTTGCATCACGCAAACGCAAGTGCATGAGCCTGCTGGCATGACCTTTGCAGCCGGACTCCGTGCCATTTTGCGGCAAGATCCTGACATCATCATGCTGGGTGAAGTGCGCGACCATGAAACTGCTGAAACCGCAGTTCGCGCCGCGCTTACAGGGCATCTCGTCCTGACGACGCTGCATACCAACGATGCCACTAGCGCCATTCCGCGCCTTAAAGATATTGGTCCCGATCCGGGATTGATTAGCGATGCGCTGCTGGGCATTGTGGC
This sequence comes from Leptolyngbya sp. ES-bin-22, assembly GCA_014380065.1. GTDB lineage: Bacteria > Cyanobacteriota > Cyanobacteriia > Leptolyngbyales > Leptolyngbyaceae > Stenomitos. The sequence goes on from JACMKO010000539.1 coordinate 271, forward strand.
TCAGCGCTTGGCGCGCAAAATCTGCGCTCACTGTGCGGAACCGTACACGCCTACGGAACGGGACTTGAACGTATTGGGGCTTGATATGAAGCAGGCAAATCCAACGGCATGGCGACGCGGCAAAGGCTGTGGGCGCTGCTTTAACTCTGGCTATTTGGGCAGAGAGGCGTTGATTGAGATGCTGAATATCGACACAACGGTGCGGCAAATTATTTACGAAGGCAGCATGACTGATCTGCATCGCTACTTAAGTGAGAGTGGGTTTCAATCCTTCCAGATGGCAGCGATCGAAAAGGTCACGACGGGCAGAACGACAGTCGATGAAGTGTTGCGCGTGTTGCCCCACAGTGCGCTGTATCGCAAGCGATCGCCGATCGTCCCCAACCCGATCGTCCCCAATCCGATCGCTCCCAAACCACCAGATGCAACGCTAAGACCGATCGTCACCAACGGCTTCAAAGAAAAAACTGCGCTCAATTGAAGCCTACATTGAGATAAAAACGTCACTCAGAAATAAAGTATAGTTTTGCTGATTTAGCAGTGTAGATAAGATCTCTCCACACGACTAAATCAGGACACATACTCACAAACATTTTCAGATTGGAGACATTGAGGATGCTAGCGGTTTAATTCAAACCAGCTTATAGCCCAGTGTTCCTCTTGGTCAGCTTGAACATCACAAGCAAATTGTTAGCCTTCAAGATAGAAGCAAAGGGTCGGCTAATCAAATGGAGCAGATTCGTTTGTTTCGGAACAAATTTGCGTTTGATTTATCGACTTTAGAGCAATGCACCTTCTGCAACAGGTTGATGGTGTAGTACCATCAGTTGCTCATCTTTCAGCGTTTCCAGTGCATACGTTTGTCCTCGTGTATCGCTAAACTCCACCTCAAAGACCCCAGTTTCATAAACTTCAACGATCGTTCCAACTTGCCCCCGGTAAAGTCCTAACTCTGGTAAATCTTCGAGCAATGCAATCACATCCAACAACTTTAGCGGTACATTCATTCGTGCCTCCGTTACAAAATATAACAAGTAATCAGTCGAGGAAAGTTTTCTTCGTAACGCACGATCCAAGCGCTCCGAATAACTGCTTCTTTTTCTAGTCGAGTCATCAAGAAATCAATGATATATTTCTGTCCATGCTGATTCAATTTACTTGGAACAGCAGCATCAGTCTTAACTGCCTGCAAAAGTGCATCTCGCAGCTCCTCCTCCTCTAATCCAATTCCCAGTGCTACTTGAAAGACGTGAGCTTTGTGTTGTCCGTCTGAATGCTTTGGATTTAGATAATAACCAGTCAACTTTTGCATATCAATGACGGCACGGTCAGCGTTTGGCAGCTTCATAGACATCATCTTGCTGCTCAATGCACTAGGCAGTGATTACGTCAAGCGAAGAATTCAAACATAAGCTAAAGATGAATATGAGTGTTGCGTTGCTCCAGAACATTTGAGCACATTATTCACCATCTCGATCGAAGCCTCGATCGCGCCCCCTTGCCTTCCGCTTGGGATGCTGATGCTCGTCCGATTGTGAGTGTTCGCCCTTTTTGAAGTGATTCTCAGCGCGTATGGATGCTTCAGGCTGGGGTGCATCGGAACGATCGTCCCTCAGTGCCTTTGGATCACGATCGCGTTTCAGTGGCTTCTCTGGTTCTAGTTCGCGATCGTCTTTCTTGCTTCGTTCCGGTTTACGGTCACCAGGATTGTTTTTCGGTTTCAGTGCTTTGTCCGCTTTGTCTGGCTTTTGTTTGACGCGATCGTCTCGTTCCTGTTTGTTCGCTTGGCGGTCGCCCGTTGGCTTTTGTGGCTTTCCAGACGGTTTAGGAAGAGCCTGTAACGTTACTTGTCCGGGTTTAATTTGTTCAATAATGGACAATGTGGACATTTTTGCTTTTTTGAAGCTGCGTAGCAACGGATCGTTTTGCCGCTTTTGCCGCCATTCCGTCCGGCTCATGCGCCGTACGCGTTGACGGATTTGACGGATGTCGCGATCGCCCGGTTTAATACGCACTTCATCCGCTGTTTTCAGCAGTATGTCTTCAGTTTGCCCCGGTAACCGCACGGCAACAGAGCCTTCCCACGCAAAAAACAGCACCCCCTCCTTCGGGTCTTTCGGGATTTTGACAAAGACCGTTGTTCCGCGAATGCCAGCAACCGCAACGGGTGTCACAATCTCTGTCGGCACTTTCTTACCAGGTTGCACCCAGGTAATCATGTCGCCAGACTTGAGATTAAGACGATTGTCGGGTTGAAGCGTCAGCACGGCATCGCCAGCCAGACGAAACGCCAGCCCGCTGTTTAAATCAATTTGGGTCAGTGCCTGTCCCTGCGTTCTAATGGTTTCTCCGAATTGCAGTCCCATCCCTTCTTTCGCTGGCTGCTCTTGAGCGGCGCTAAGCAAGCGCACAAAGACTGGTAGATTTCGGATTTCGCTAATCTTGGCGATCGGGTTTGAAGCAACAGGCGTTGCAGAGATCGTTGGCGAACTGATGGCAGTGGAGGTGCGATCGGATGACGACTGAGCGCAGGCTGTTAACACGCCTGCTAGCAACACAACGCCCAAGCGACTTACGTAAGCCAGTTTTATCATCATGCTGAAAGTGTGGCGCAGAATAGCAGCTAAGAATGAGGATGGCACCCCTACCCTTTATATTGCACACTCTACATCAATGGGTTAGACCATAGTGGTTTAGAGCATCAGCGATCCGTGGAACCCTAGCGATTGAGACAGGCTTTAGTGAGTAGTTTTGCTCAATGCCAGCCATGTACAGGCAGCCACAATGCCATCACCGACGAGTCCTTGCCGCAGTTGGAACTGTTGTGTAGCAGCTTCCGTTTGATGGTCAAAGATGCCATTTAGTGTGATTGCCTTTTGTCCACTAGCCTGGAGCGCCTTTTGCAGCAGCAGGACGGCTTTGTCTGTGCTGCCCCATTGGAGCACTGGCATTTCAATCGGAGCACCCGCATAGAGCGATCGCCAGGTCAGACCATCGACCACACCCGTCTCCGGTAAAAAGACCCGTCGCTGAAACGTTTTGATTGCCTGCTCAAGTTGAGCGCCAAAAATGCCATCCATAGCACCCGCATAAAGATTCCAATGGGCTAACAATTTTTGGGTTTCGACGACACGAATGCCAGTGGAGCCATTTTGCAGCAGCGGTTTGTCGGACAATCGATGAATGGTCACAGGCAGCATCAAACACTCAGACTTGGACGGAGAAAACATCACGCAGACTCCGGTTCCACTTGATACCTACTAAAGTACCGGGTCGTATGTCCCTCGCCCTCACCGCGCAGGTTCACCCCATTGGGTGAACACACCCTGGGAACACATCAGGCTTTACTCGCTACCAAAGGCTGACTTGAGGTGGCGATCGCCAGCGTTTTGTGCAGCTTTTTGATTGTGCTGAGGGTTTGCTGATAGTTGGCAGTGTCGCCTTGCTCAGAAAAGAGTTGTGCGGCTTGGCGCAGGTCTTCGATCGCGTCCAGACGATGCCCAAGCTTGATACAGGCAAGTCCCCGATAAAAGTAGGCAGTCGCATCCTGTGGGTTCAACCGGATGACTTCGGTGTAATCCTGAATCGCGCCCAATTTATTTTGCAGACGTGTGCGCGCCAAACCCCGATAAAAGTAGGCAGTGGCAAAGTCTGGGTTAATTTGAATCGCGAAGGTATAGTCTTCGATCGCGCCCATTTTATCCCCCTGTTCCGAGCGTACAAAGCCACGATTACAGTGAGCCATAAAGTTTTCGGGATTATGCTGCACCGCCTGCTCAAAGTCTGCCATCGCACCGTGTCGATCGTTCTGGTCGTAACGAGCCAATCCACGATTGTTGTACGCCACATCATCTTGCGGGTGAATACGAAGCACTTCCGTATAGTCCGTGATCGCGCCCTGACGATCGCCCAGGTCATAGCGAGTCGCAGCCCGGTTGAAATAGGCGATCACATCATCAGCAGCCAGAGAGGGATTGTCAAACCGATCCACTAAACCTTGAATTACAGCACTATCCGTTGTGCGTAAGCCAACAGCAGCTTGAGGGAAAACCGCGCTGGCAGTCGCAACAGACTGCGTGCCTAAAACGGCGTAGCTGCGATCGCACACTAAAAAATTCTCATCGGTTCCCAGCACCTTAAAGCGGAATTGATCGGGATACTGCCGCTTCAGTTGGGTCAACTGGTTCAGCGTTTTGTAGAGGAAGCCTTTTTTAGTGGGATCAAGCGAACGGCGACGATCGATCGATCGAGGCTTACGCCCCTGGCTTATATCACCCAGGTGTCCCCAGCCTAGATCCAGACAGCCACTGCGATCGAGAAACTCCCTAAATTTTTGAATCAGCGCTTCATCCAGCATTTGCGAACTGGGGTAGGGATGTACCACAATCAGCCGCGCCTGTGCGCCGTCCAACGCCTGTTCTAGCAGCTTGCGGCTATAGCCTGTGGTTGCTTCCCCATGTCGTGGTTGGGGTTGGGAGCCTTTGACATCAAACACTAGCTCATAAGTAGGAGCATCGGTGGCTTGAAGCTGCTGGGCGAAGTCTTCGAGATGACTTTTCACGGCTGCATCTACTTGTGATTCCACATCAACCGCATTGCTTTCTGCCCACTCTACCCGCGCTGAAAGGTATTTCACCTGACTTTCGAGGGCAGTGGAATCGAGCACATGCGGCAGACGATTGACCCAATCACGGAGCGTCTTTTGCTGATGATCGAGCGTTTGAGTGAACTGCTGTACGCCTGCTAGCTGCTGCTGAAGCTGACCAACCTGGGTCGTGACCATACTCTGCACGTCCGATCGCAGATGGGTCAGGTCAGTGGCGATCGGCAACTGGTTCAGGCGATGTTCCAGAGCGCCGATCGTGGCTTTGAGTCCTTCCACGATCGATGGATCGGGTTGCAGCAAGCCGCCTTCTAAAATCGCCCCAAAGCCCTCCTCACTGAGATTCAGCTTTGTTGTCACCGTCTCAAGCTGCTTCTTTAAAATCGTCGTTGCCATCTTAATGGGCATCACTGATTGGTCGAGAACTTCTTGCTGCTGGCTGATCTGCTCCACTTGCGCCATCAAACGAGTCAGTTCGCGCCGCGAAACCATTTCGCCCAGCACCTTCACCAGCGAATCCACATCTTGTTTGAGTGCACTGGCATCAAACGGTGTAGGCAGCGTGTTCAGGCGACGATTAATGTGGTTGATTTGATCCTGCATCACGCGAGGATTGTTGCTTTGCTGCTCTTCGCCCAGTTTTTGCAGGCTGCCTCGCAGTTGAGACAGTTCTGCTTTCACCTGGTTCAGCGCCGAGTCCAGATCATCGACGTGATCGATCGTGCCCAGGCGACCCAAATAAGTCGTCACCGCATTTACAGAGTCAGCTAAATCCGTATAGTTGCTTTGCAACTGGCGCACTTCTTGTGCCAGCAAGCGCCATTCAGGCTTTGCCAGTTCGCGTTTAAGTTGGGTAATGTCTTGAGAAAGCCCCGCTGTGCCTTCTGCCGTTTCGTGTAACACGGATTTTCTCAGACTGGCGAGGTCTAAAAAGTTCGGCAGCACCTGGATTTGCTGCCGCAGTGAACCGAGATCCTCAGAAAGTTTCTGGTCTAGCTGCGCTACAGACACTTCAGTATGTGTCAGCGTTGCTTCTTCCAAACGCCGACGGTTGACTAGATTGACAAGCAGCAACGCTGATACAGGCGCTGCTGTAAATAAAATCTGCTGCGAGGCAACGGATGCCAGTGAGCCAATGCCCGCGCCAACAAGTAAGGCGTACTCTGAAAGATTGAGCCAGTTACGGGTCTTCACAGCTTCTTCAAACCGCTTTGTGTAGGGTTGTTAATGGTTAAAATGGCTGCTGTGGCTGTAGATGCACCAGCAGTTTGTAGCGTTCTTGGGCGGGGGCTTGAGCGTCTCTTTCTTTCTTCATACCAAACCGGGTTTGATCAGGAAAGCCCCAGGCAAGGAATTTTATGTGGTGGCAACAGGGAACCCATGCCTCGATCGCGGCTTCTAACGGTGTACGGTCGCAATTCTGTCTTGATGCTGATCGGGGCGCAAGCTAACGCACGCTATAATGCTCGACAAGTTAGGATTAGTAGCTTGGATGGACAGGCTGTAGTTGCCTGAGATCAATAGGAAGGATCGCTCATAGTGACACAAATTGAAAGAGGCACGAAGGTTCAGCAGCCCGATTATGCTGATCAATCTAAAGGGCATTTAAGTGCTACCGTTTCATTGCCACCCTCAATTCCCAGTCCACCGATTCAGGAAGACCCTCATGCTGGGTGGTTATTGAAGCGGTTAGCTTTAGTCGCTGTTGCAGCAGTTTCCACCGCGATCGGTGTCACGTTTGCGCTCTTTCTTCCTTTGCCAACAGGCATGGCATCAAATCAAAAAGGAGCGCCGTCAGCGGATAGCTCCTGGCAATCTGGTTTTCAGTATCAGGTGGGTCGCCCAGTCAACGTTTTGGTGATGGGGATCGATCGGGTTCCCAGTGCCAAACCAGGCTCAAAGGAATTGTTTGACGGGCGTAGCGACACGATGCTGCTGCTGCGAATCGACCCTACGGACGAATCGGTCAAGCTGCTGTCGATTCCACGCGATACGCAAGTTGATATTCCCCGTGTTGGTGTGACTAAGATTAACGATGCCAACGTTAGAGGTGGAGCAGCACTGGCAGCAAAAACAGTTAGCAGTGTTTTGAACGGTGTCACGATTGATCGCTACGTACGCGTTGACACAGAAGCGTTTCGGGAATTGGTTGACCTCTTGGGCGGCGTTGAGGTGTACGTCCCAGCACCCATGTCCTACGTTGACCAAACCCAAAAGCTCAAAATCGACCTCTCCCCCGGTTTGCAAACATTGAATGGTGACCAGGCAGAACAATTTGCCCGCTTTCGGCATGATGCTTACGGTGATATTGGGCGTGTTCAACGTCAGCAAACGCTGCTGAAAGCCCTGTTGAAGCGGATAACCAGTCCTATGGTCATTCCTCAACTGCCGGGATTGGTGGTGGCAATGCAAAAGTACATTGACACGAATTTGAGCCTGGAGGAACTGCTTGCCCTAACCAGTGCTGGACGCAAACTGAGCCAGGGTAACTTTAAGATGGTGATGCTGCCAGGGCGGTTTAGTACGCCCACTGAGTTCAACGCTAGCTACTGGATCATGAACCCTAGCGGGCGCGATCGTGTCCTGCAACAGTTCTTCAATATGACTACGGCTGCTACTGGTACAGCTACCAATAACCAACTGAGTGTCGCCAGCAACCTCAAAATTGCCATTCAAAATGCTTCCAGTAAGCCTGATGCTGCTAATCAGCTCAGGCTTTACTTGACCAAGCGTGGTTTTGTCAATGTCTATGTTTCCTCTGATTGGTCTGACAAGCAGAGCCAGACCCAAATCATTGCACAGCAGGGCGATCTGGGTGGTGCTGCCAC
>JACMKO010000540.1 GCA_014380065.1 Leptolyngbya sp. ES-bin-22
GCCTGCTGAATTGCACATCCTGGCTCCTGCTCGTGTTGGCAGTTGCGGAAGCGACACTGGTGCGCCAAAGCCTCCACATCGGCAAAGGTTTCCGGCAGTCCCGCTGCGCCTGACCACACTTGAAGTTCTCGCATCCCTGGGGTGTCGATAATCAGCGCTCCAGACGGCAGCGGAATCAACTGCCGATGCGTCGTGGTGTGTCTGCCACGATCGTCTCCCTGCCGAACTGACTGAACGGCTTGCACCGTCTCACCTTTAAGCTGGTTGGTGATGGTCGATTTACCAACCCCAGATGATCCCATCAGTGCGATCGTCTGCCCCGGTTGTAGATAAGGCTGGAGTGCTGTCATGCCCTGCCCTGCTGCCGCACTCAAGACAACGATGGGAACGTCGATCGCGATCGCCTCCACTTCAGCGAGCCGTTGGTCAACATTCACACATAGATCAGCCTTGTTCAGCAGAATGACAGGCATCGCGCCACTTTCCCACGCCAAAATTAAATACCGCTCGATGCGCCTGAGATTGAAATCGCCATCTAGCCCGCACACGAGAAATACTGTATCCACATTTGCGGCAATCACTTGCTCTTCTGTGGTGCTGCCTGCCACGTTGCGAGAAAACTTGCTGCGACGCGGCAAAATTGCGTGAATTGTCGCTCGTGTCTCGGCTGCTCGTGTCTGAACCACCACCCAATCTCCGACACTGGGAAAGTCTTGGATGCCACTGGCTTGATGCCGCAACTTGCCTGTGACTTCGGCAAAGTGCTCGCCCTGTTCGGTGTAGAGCAAATAGGTATTGCGATACTCAACCGCAACTCGACCGATCGTAAATCCGGAGTGGCGATAAGGTATGAAGCTAGCAACAAAATGATCGCTCCAGCCCAATTGTTCTAAATTCATTAGGATTTCCTGACTGTGACTTGTGTAATGACAAGGTTCACAGAGGAGTTCTAAAGGTCATGCCTGTATGCAGGAGTGAACGAGACTCTCTGTGCCTTGCTGGTGAAGGGTTAGCGTCATCTTGGTGACTTGATCGGCATCAAATACAGTCATCGTCCACCTCCTTGTGAAGTTCAGCAGGTAGCTACAGTTCTACAGTAATTCATTCCCGATATTTCTACAAACTTCTCAACAGTATGTTGAATGAGTATGATTTACCAGGCATTCAAGAAACTAGAGTAAGTCATTCTTCGAGCGCAGTACCACAGTAATTTGTAACACTCATGCGACTGCACAGAATAGTTCTGAGTATTCGTGAAATCTGTTGCAATTATTTCTTTGAGTCGGCAGACGACTCCAACCAGTTGATGATCGAGCAGCACTTCCTTTAAGTCTTCAGCAACTCGTTTATGAAGGGCTGGCGATTCTTTTGATACTAGAAGTTGTAGCAAGCAGTCGATAGCCTGCGGATGTCCAGGCTGTAATGTTCCTAAGCGATAAGCAATACGCCGCTGATTTGCTGCATCTTGTACCGTTGCTAATCGTTGTTCTGAGGCAGCAATCAACTGATCTAATTCTTGTACTTTCCTTTCTTTCGCTTGATGTTTGCGACTTGTTTTCTCTGACTTTTCGTTAGCCAATTTGAGTACAGCGATCGCAGCCGCATTGTTCGGATCAAGCGCAATTAAGTTTTCCGCTGTTCGTAATCTCAAGGTTGAATTTGTGGTGGAATTGATTAACGTTTCAAGTGTGGCAATCGCTTTAGGGTGCCCTGGCTTCGCTTTTCCTAAGCTGTAAGCAACTCTGCGACGAATTTTATCTTGCTCTGTTGATGCCAGCATGTCTTCAAGTGAACGCATCACGATCGCATTACCTGGATCAATTCTACCCAAACTCTCGATCACTTGTAGACAAATTGCTTCATTGTGTAGCGTGTTGATCAGTTGGGTGACAGTGGCGATCGCAATTGCATTACCTGGATCAAGCGTTTTGCCAAGCGTATAAGCAGCTTGCCAGCAGGCGAAAGGATTTTCAGCAATTTGGAGGAACTGCTCTAGGGCAGCGATCGCTAGAGGGCGATCGCTTTGCAGCAAGGCGACTCTTGCCCCGTCTCGTAGCGGGACGGGAACGATACCAAATCGCCATGCCAAAAGTTGATGCAAAATCACTTCAGCTTGAGCGCACTGCGGAAATTCAGCTAGCCCTGCGGCAGCCAGAAAATAGGCACGATACGAATAGAAACCACCACATTGATCTTCAAAGTTGATGAGTGTTTGAAGAAACGCTTCTTTACTCGCTGTTGAAATGTCTGGTCTGCCTAACCAAAGCAAAATAACTTCTCGCCAGTTGGCATTGAAGATTAGATAGTCGCGGGATGGATCGAAGAAAATTTGCCACTCTGCAATGGCTTGAGCCGCAAAATACTCCTGAAATGTGGGGTGATAAAAAGCATAAACTTTTTCACCTGTGGTCGTTGAAATGCCAACCTGATTGAGCCAGCCTAATTGCAGTGCCAGCGACATCAGTTCGATCGAATCTCCAAACGCCATCTGTGCAAAAGAATCAAGCAGACGAAATCGAATCTCTGGCTGCAAGAAAGCACGAAGGGCAACTTGTCCTAAGGCTCGATTTAACTGGTGCCGTTGAGCTAGCGTCGTCGGAAAGCGGTCTTGCTTCCAGGTGTAAATTGTCTCAACAAACTGCTGATAGAGAAGAGATTTTGTACTGGGTAAACTTCCTTGCGTCAGCGACCAAGAGCGGCAAAGCAAGGCTAATCGCAGCGGATTTTTAGCAGCATCCTTGATTCGTTTGCGTTGCGGATTATTGAGTTCTTGCCGTAGTCGATCGCCTAACTGGGGCTGATTTTGAAACCAGCGATCGATAAACTGCCCAACTTGATCTCTCTCAGTGCTAAAGCTGAGGTTACAGTAAGTTGTAAAGCCATCAAGTGCATTCTTACCGCTTTCCCACACGTTCGATCGACAGGTTAAGACGACGTGAGCATCCGCAATCCAGCCGCGCAATTGACGGGCAAGACTTGAGAGAGCAGTGGCGGAATCGATCGCCATTTCATCGATCGCATCGAGCAGTAACCAAACCTTTCCTTGCTTCAATTGTTGTGCGAATGCTTCCTGAAGTTCGAGCGGAACGCTAATTTTTCGAGTGGCTTGTTTCAGCCAGTCTTGCAACAGGTAATTTTCGAGTGTTGCGCCCTGTAAATCTGCTAGAGAAATCCAAACGGGTAAGGCTTGCTGTTCTAATAACCAGGCAGCAGTTTTTTGAAGCAATGTCGTTTTGCCTGCTCCGGGTTCACCGACGATCGCAATGCGCTGTTGTCCTTCTGATTGCAAACGGCTGAAGAATTCTTCGAGCGACAAGCTATCTTCTGTTTCCTCAAATTCCTCAAGCTGTGTTTCTTTGGCAGATGAATGATCTGCATGGCGATCGTGCTGTTTGCGCTCCAATAATGACAGCGGTAGATACAATTCATGCAAATCAAAACTTACACCATCTGTAACAGTCAGCGGATTAATGGTTAAGCGCTGATACTGTTGTGCCTCCAAGCTTTCACGGCAAAGTGCCCACCAAAAATCTCGTGTTTCTTCCGCTGGCTCTTGAGTTGCTTGCTTTGATTTCTGCGGACGGCGTTGTTCCCATTCTTGATCGAATCGACGGAGGTTGGCAGTGCGGTGCAAAGCAGTTCCCCCTTCGGGGTAAACGCTCCGCTTGCACCACAAATTGAGCGTGAAATGCCACACTTCTGAGCCGCCTTTGTTCGGGCGGTTGTCATCAAGAATTTCGAGAAAATCCTCGAATCGCCGCAAAGCTTCCTTGATTTGTTCGCCGCTCAAAGGCGCATTTGCCAGTTTCGTTAACGTTTCTAGAAACCGGACTTTTGTTCGTACGACTAGGCGCTGTTCGGTTTGCCAGTGCGTTTGAATTTGCGATCGCACCGCATCCAACGCCGTCTCCTCGACCTCTAGCTCGTCATTGGCATAGTCGAGCAGAACGGTGAAAAGCTGGAGCGATCGCTTTTTGGCTTCAGGGCCATAGCTGGGGCGTGCCATTGATGAAGGAGACGAGGTTGCCAATCGGTTCTAGCTCACATTTTCGCTCAAAGCTAGGGGAATGCCCTCAGTTCAACTCTTCCCCGAAGCTTGAAGCTCTTTCAGAAGTGGTGTTTCAAGCGATCGCAACTTGATTTGCCTGGGGGAGGTTGTCCTGCCTATTCTTGAGACATCAAACAAAGGAAATGAAGGACACGAAACCATGCCTTACGAAACGTTGAATCTCTCCACCGCTAAGCCCGTTCTCTCCTGGGCAAACCATGGGCTGGGTCAAGACGAAACCAAGATGGCGAAGAATGTCGCTTCGCTGCCGTTTGTTTTCAAGCACGTTGCTTTGATGCCGGATGTGCATTTGGGTAAGGGGGCACTGGTTGGGTCGGTTGTGGCGACAAAAGAGGCGATCGTTCCTGCGACGGTCGGTGTGGATATCGGCTGCGGCATGTACGCGATTAAAACGCCGTTCGTGGCTGAACAGCTAGAAGGCAAGCTGCACCAGATTCGGCAGGATATCGAGAAGCTGATTCCGGTTGGCTTCAATGAAAACGCTGAAGCTGACGCAAACGTGCTGAACTGGCAAGGTTGGCAGGACTTCAAGCATCTGCATTCGGGTGTGCAACATTTGGAAGCGAAAGCGACCAAGCAGATGGGTTCGCTCGGGGGCGGCAATCACTTCATCGAAGTTTGCATCGATGAAAATAACCAGGTTTGGTTGATGCTGCACTCTGGTTCTCGCAACATCGGCAATGTGCTAGCACAGCGGCATATCGAAACGGCGAAAGAGTTGGCGAAGCTGGCAGGTGAAAAGCTGCCTGATCCAGATTTAGCGCACTTTGTGCAGGGAACGGCTGAGTTTGACGCTTACTGGCGCGACTTGCAGTGGGCACAAAACTATGCCCGTGTGAATCGTGACGTGATGATGGCGCGATCGAAGCAAATCCTGGAAAAGCACCTGTCAAACGGTCAGCCCTTCACGCCGCAGCTAGAAGTCAATTGCCACCACAACTACGCCGAGCGCGAAGTTCACTTTGGCGAAGAAGTCGTAGTAACTCGCAAAGGCGCAGTGCGAGCGCAGAAAAATGACTACGGCATCATCCCCGGTTCGATGGGCACGAAGTCCTACATCGTCAAGGGTAAGGGTAATGCAAACAGCTATTGCTCTTGCTCACACGGCGCAGGTCGATCGATGTCGCGCAACAAAGCCAAGCTCAACTTCACCCTCGAAGATCTGATCGCACAAACGCAAGGCGTCGAGTGCCGCAAGGATGAAGGAGTTCTCGATGAGATTCCGGCAGCTTACAAGTCGATCGAGCAGGTGATGGCAAACCAGTCCGACCTGGTAGAAGTGGTCGCAACTTTGAAGCAACTTGTTTGCGTCAAGGGCTGACTACTGAAGGCAACAAAGCTAGGGGAATCTCCCCGGTCTTCTACTTCCCCTAGCTGCCAAACTCTGGCTCCAGGCAGGTTCTCAACCCATCCTACCCAACTCGCTTGGGGGAAGATGACCCGCATATTCTGGATTTATTGAAGGGATGAGGAAGGAACTCTGATTCCCACACATGTGGCGGTTAGCTCAACAGAAGAGCGCCAACTTTTGCCCAGAAGGGACGAAGATTGAGGGTTATCGTTTTACCGAATCCTCCCTCGATCGCTGGAGATGCGGGTGCAATTCCCGCGCCGCTACACCAAATACTGGCAGGTAGTTTAACAGTAAAACGCGAATACATCCTTGTTCACACCTTGCCTGCAAAGGCCGACGATCGAGGGTTATCGTCTTCTAAAACGCGAAATGTGGGTGCAACTCCCACCCTGCCAATTTCCACACCATTGCCCGCAAGGGCTGAAGGAGATTGTGATGAGCTACAAGTTTTATACCCAAAAGAAGACTCAAACCCCTCAGAGCCAGCCGATTCCCGGACGCGCAACGGAGATGATCCAGGGGCGATCGAGCGGTTGGATGTTCAAAATCGACCTTTGGAATGTGCTGCGCCGCTGTTTGCTCATCGGTACGGCGCAAAGCACCTACTACGCCGGAAAGCACGAGTTGACAGATGAGTTCACCGAGGTATTGCGAGAGGCGATCGTCCTCAACCCCAACCGTATCGCGACTGAAATTGTTTACGCCAGCGATGGGCGAGCGATCAACAATAGCGCCCCGCTATTCGCTCTCGTGCTGCTGTCAATGGGCGAAACGCCGCAAGCAAAAGCCGCTTTCCACAGGATTTTTCCAAAAGTAGTGCGGACGGGTAGCCACTTCTACGAGTGGTTGAGCTACACCAAAGCGATGCGCGGCTTCGGCAAAATTGTTCGCGAAGTGGGTAAGTCCTGGCTATCGAATCGAGATGTGAAAGCGCTGGCTTATCAACTGCTGAAGTACCAGCAGCGTCAAGGCTTCTCCCACCGTGATGCGCTGCGACTATTCCACGTCAAGCCGCCAACTGAAGATCACAACCAGCTATTTCAGTGGGTGATCCAGGGTTGGGATCACCTACCCGATGAGGCTCCATCTGGTGCATTGACGCAGATCTGGTGGTACGAGTGGCTGAAGCGCAACCCGGAGAAGACGCATGAGGCGATCGCCCAGGGTCGCTTAACGCACGAAATGGCGGCTCCTGTAGGCAGGATGGACAAGCGAGCTTGGCAACTTTTGTTCAACGACATGCCGATTGGCGCACTGCTGCGAAATCTCGGTTCGCTGACGCAACTGGGCGTGTTGAGTACCGACAATCGGCATAACCTGAAGCGTGTTGCGGACGTACTAAACAGTGCCGAGCATCTGCGAAAGGGACGTATCCATCCGATCGACATCCTCAAAGCCCTCAAAACCTACCAGTCGGGCGGACAGTTGGGACGCAGCCAAAAAACCTGGCAGCCCGTTCCTCGCATTGTGGACATTCTGGAGCAAGCTTTGGAACTGTCGTTCGATGTGCTGCCGCCCACAGGCAAAGTGTTCCTGCACGCGATCGATGTTTCTGGTTCGATGTCCTATTACAGCGTTAGCTCCATCGGGCTGACTTGCTGCGAGATTGCAACCACGATGGCACTGGCAACCGCGAAAGCCGAGCAGAATTACGTGATCCGAGGATTTGCGACTGAGTTTCGGGACTTGAAAATTACGAAGCGTGATTCGTTTAGCAGGGCGATCGCCAAGGCAAGCAATCAGAACTTTGGGGGAACGGATGCGTCAGTAGCGTATGACTGGGCAATCAAGCACAAGTTCAAGGCAGACGTGCTCTGCTTCTGGACAGACTGCGAAAGCTGGGCAGGGCGCAAGCATCCTAGTCAAGCGTTAGCCGAGTATCGCCGTAAGGTGAATCCTCAGGCAAAAGCCGTTTACGTAACCCTGGCTCCCTACAATATCTCGCTGGTTGATCCACAGGACTCGAAGTCGTGGGATATTGCTGGATTCGATCCAGGAACACCTCGGTTGATCCAGATGATTGCAGCAGGAGAGCTTTAATTTGCTTAAAGTTGGGAGTATTTTTTCAATTGAAAGTACTCTCAATTTGTGGTTTCAGAATTATGAGAAAGGCGAAGCTAAGCAGCCACTAGAGTTTTAGTAATCTGCTCAAAAATTGATTTAAACTTGTGCTTCGCGTCATCAAACTCTGGCACTTGCCAATCCGGTACAGCAGAGCAATCCAGTTGCTTCGCATTCAGGTAAACCGGGTAACGAACTTCAATTTGTAAAGCCTCAACTTGCGGCATCCGACCGTAGTACCGTGTGATATAGCCACCACTAAACGCTTTATTGCGAACCACCTGATAACTCTGTGAGCAAAAGGCAGATTCAACGGCGGAAATGAAGTGTTCAGAACAGGTTGTACTATTTCCGTTCCCTAAACAGATTTCATCCTCAATTAATCCAAGGAAACTGTGTAAATCCAGCAAGTATACCTTGCCAAATTGCTCAATCTGTTCGTTTAGCAGAGATTGAAGCTGTTGATGATAGGGACGATAGTATTGCTCAACTCGTTGCTCAACCTCTTCTCTTGAAGGCGGAGTTCGATAAATTGCTGTGTTGAACGCAGTCTTTTCAGCAATGACCGAT
Source organism: Leptolyngbya sp. ES-bin-22 (assembly GCA_014380065.1). Taxonomy (GTDB): domain Bacteria; phylum Cyanobacteriota; class Cyanobacteriia; order Leptolyngbyales; family Leptolyngbyaceae; genus Stenomitos. Next base: position 8,055 of record JACMKO010000540.1, read on the forward strand.
TGCCAAAAGTTACCAAAGAGGGGTTCTTGGAGCGATCGATTGAGGTCAACTACGTAACGGCTATAAACAGCTTGCAAGACGGTAATACCTAAATGAGGCAGAAAATCATAGAGTTTGTCGAGATGCCAATCTTGATTGGGCAAATAGTGCTGATGAGAAGCTTCTAGAGTGTCAGTGATCTCCTTTGGTATGAGCAATCCACTGTGAGGTACGCTGGCGATAACCGGAATGGTTTCAGTGGTTGGTAAGTGCAGGAGAAAAGGGTCTGGCATTGGTGGCTCAGTAAGTGGACTGCGGACAGTGTTGGCAATGCGATTAGTCGCTTGGGGATTCCCATCATCAATGCCTATGGTTGCGAAGGTAGCAATGTTCATCCTCCTAAGGAGTGGCTAAATCTCAAGACTATTGAGCCAGTGTTTCAGATCTACTAGGCTAGTTTTATGCAGTTTTGTCTTGACAGTGAACATTGAAATAGCAACAGACCAGGCATCACGATCGGGTGATTGTGCCGACTATTTGCGATCGCCAGCCATTTCAACACTCAAAGGAACAACTTCTCCAGTAATTGTCAATCCCAACCACATGGGTTGTTGTGGACGGATCAAGTGACCTGTAATAGCGCATTGCTGTTCTTGTTGAGCGATCGCCCTAAACGTCGCTCGAATATCTGATATGGAAAATATTAAGGGATAGGAGGGCGATGCGAAGCAGTTCTCCCTTTGAGATGATTGCTGATTTCCATCCTGCAGTAACTCGTCTGGTCTTGCATGTTGTTCTGCGAACTGCCAAAGCACATCCCGGATGAGGGTTTGATACCCCTGTGCTCCAGAGATCTCCCGCAATCGCTCTTTCAATTGGGGTTCCAGTCGGATACTGGTGACCTGCATTTCCGAAGTGTTACCTCGTTTGGGTGTATTCATAACCAACGCCCTGATTTCTCCGAAAAGGTGGACAAGCTAATACTACAAGTGTAGTATGTAGACAGCCAGAATTGTAATACAAATACTACAGCCTTCCATGATACGCATCCTCACCACCTTAGCCGACGCCATGCAATGCCGACCTCAACACGGTCTAGGCAGAGCAGCGGCGCTGTTTGCGTTTGAGGGGACGTATCGGTTTAACGGCAGTAAATCCGTCAGCGAAGGCATTCGCACAGTTCTTTCGGAGAGCTTCGCTAGCGCCGGGTGGCTCAATCCGGATCAATTTACTAGTAGCGGGAGGTGCAGGGCAAGCCTGACACCGACATAGGGAAACCCATATCAACTTCCCAACCCCCGCTCCTGAGAACCAGAGGCGGGGGTTATTTTTTGAGGAGAAAACTCATGCAGACCGAGCAGCGACAGAAGATTTCAATACTCCAGAACCAAGTCGTGGTGTTCTCTAAGAACTACCTGCCCCTAGCACGGATCAACATTAAACGGGCGATCGTGCTCCTAGTTACAGGTCAAGCAGAAACTTTGGAGTTCAGCAGCACTCAGCACTGGGAAGTGCGATCGCCCAGCATCGTACTACAAATCCCAGATCACATCCGGTTGACCAGCGGTAATCCAGGGCGGCATTGGAAAGTTCCTCCGGTGAATCGGCGGGAAGTCTTTCGTCGCGACAACCACAGTTGTCAGTACTGTGACAGCACCAAGCATTTAACGCTGGATCACATTATTCCCCGCTCAAAAGGTGGAACCCATACCTGGGACAACGTGGTAGCTGCGTGTGAGAAGTGCAATTCATGCAAGGGCGATCGCCTTTTACATGAAACCAAAATGGTGCTGAGAACCAAACCTAAAGCACCGATGCACCCTGCGATCGCCTTTGCCGAACAATTCTGGAAAGAACAGCACCCCGTTGACATCTGACCTCAAGCCTAGAAAGGAGGCAAAACCAATGTTGAAGCTGAGCTACACCGACGTTGGGCTTTATATGGAGCGAACCATAACCAACCCTGAACTGTTGATTACCCAGCGAGTGCTTCTGGCAATACGCCTGGGGCAACC
>JACMKO010000541.1 GCA_014380065.1 Leptolyngbya sp. ES-bin-22
CTAACGACAAATTTCCTGTTCAAGAAGTCTTGCGGCAAATAAACGGTAAAGCAAAGGTTCCCATTCTTCTACCTGAACAAACTTCAAAAGAGGCATCCAATACAATCTACATTTGTGCTAGGGCTACTGCAAGAGGTTATCACGTTGGAATGGCGACTGTACCTGAGTGTACAACAGGTACAGCAATTTATGTTGCTTCTATCTCAGCCGATAGGAATGGGAGCTTAGTATCTCCAGGTTCGTACTATAACCGCTTTGAATATACTCAACTAGCTCGTGGCATCAGAGGCATTGCTACTTCATCCTCCGGTGCAACTACTATGTCCAGAGTTCAATGGAAGTATCAAGGAGTTTTGTATGAAGTACACGGTAAAGGTGGATACGACAGACTCATCAAAATGGCTAATAATGCGATCGCAGCCGGACCTCGTTAATTGTTGCTGACTCCGTACAAGTTGTAGCTTGAAGTCTTGAGCTGCGATTGCCAATGGTCGTCTGGTTCTAGGGAGCTGGCAAGGCATTTAGCTATGGGAGCATCGACAGCAGGGTCAGACGCGTGAGTTGGTTGTTCATCTGATGGGATGTTAAAGGTCTGATTTCCTAGTAAGTCACCGCATTTTGGACTATGAAAGCATTGGCGTGTCGGCTAACATTGCCAAAACGCAGCGGTTACGGCAGGAAGTTAATGCGATAGAGGCGATACAATCTGTACTATCAGCAAGGGTGCGACTGACTAAATTTTCCGCTCGTTTGCCATTCAGTGTCGATCGCCAACGTAGGTGAGAAACTTGGTGTTGGTCGATCGTCGGCTAAATTAAAAACCAGATTTCAACAGAATGTAAAATTTCTGGATCAGTCCACTATATTTAGGTATTATCTAAAGCTTAAATCGGGGGTAAAATGATCCCCAAGCACCAGATATAGCGTTTGGCAACCCCAGCATGACGACAATAGTTTTCTGACCGTGAATCTAGCAGAGCTTCGGCGCGAGCGTGAGATGGAACACTGGGAATTTTTATTGCAGAAAGAGGGCGATCGCTCCTGGCTTCCTCTGGATTCACCGGATGTCGAAATTCTGGAGGGTCGCTATCGCCTTGTGGCGCGCTCACATCACGCGAATGCTGCGATCGACATTCGGATTGCTCACCTGGCAACTGAAGCAGTGCCCCCCAAGCGCCGAGTACAGAAGCGAGCTTGCCGCACAAATCACGATGGGTTGATGGTTGTCATTCCCTTCACGCATCTTGAACCAGGACTCTGGGAGCTGTGCTGCTCCCCCGCCGATCTCATGTCGGATTTAATTGCAGGTGCCCAACCCTACGCTGTCAAGCTACAAGTGGTGGCGCGTGAGTTTGAAGAAGAGTGGGACCCTGATTGGACATCACCCCCCCAGACGCTAACCGAGACCACATTCACAGACATTGCCGCCTTGCACTCCACAGCCAGTGCCCACCCCGCTCAACCAAACCAGCCAGAGCTAGCGCATACGCAGCAAGACGCGGTGACGGTAGCACCAACAGCAGACACGCCGTCCCTGTCCGACACTGAACGGCTGCAACTACCAAACATCGCAACAAATGACCGTCGGGTTGACCTGCCGCCAGAAGTCGCTGAAATTCTGGGTGCATCGATGGAGCGTCTGTTTCAAATCGCGGAGCAGATGTCTGAGCAGTTAGTTGATGACGTGCTACAAGATCTTGATCTAACCGCGATCGCCGACGCTCCTGTGGACGCTGTTGAGCCAGTCGTCGCCCCTGAGCAAACCACGATCGCACCCACGCCTTCAGACCCAGATGAGTCAACCGCTAAGTCAAACGCGCGGCTGCTAATGGGATACACGCTCGCAGCCAACGAAGCCTTTGCTTTAAACCTAGATCAGACAGCGTTTATGGCGGCACGCGGCGAAGTGATCACACTCTCTGGACAGGTGACGATCGCCGCCATGCCAGTTCGTCCCTTAAGTGGCACGACAGCACCACTCACGCCTCCTTTGGAGGCAGGCATCGGTAACCCCTGGGAAAGTGACGGGGCGCTCAACCTTCTAGGCGCAATCGCCCAAGAACTGCAACTCTGCCTGCGTGACCCTCAAAGTTTGCAGGTTGTGGCAAGCGATCGCCAACCGCTGCCGCAGCCTTCCTTTCCGTGTCCTTTTACCTTTTCGTTCTCGTTGCCCGATGCGTTTGCCACCCACCTAGTGCTGGGTGAAGTGTTGCTCTGTGGCACGCTGGCAGAGCAAACAGAGGCAGCGATCGCGCTAACCACCCAGGCATTCTCTATTACCGTTGACCCAAACGCGTTGGTCGGTGAGTTGTCCAAGCTTCACGAAGCTCTGACCACAGAAATTGAAGATGAAGAGCGGATCGATTTGCCGCTAGAGCTGTCTTCCCGGTTGAAGCCAGCAGCCCCTCAGCTTGACTTCTCATTCTTAGATGAGGCTGCGCCCGAAGCGCCAGTGGCGAGATCGCCGCACTTTCCTTCTCTGGCAGGTCAACCCTTGCCACCCCAACTTTATCAGCCCGACCCAGAGCAGAGCCGCTCTAAATCGCTCAACTTGCCAGCCTTCAAACTGATCACTGAGCCACTACCAGCCGCATCGACTGACCCAGAGACGACATCACAACAACCTGAGATCGAGTCGATCGCAGCCGATGAAGCTGATTCAATGGTTGATAGCCTGCTTGAAACAGCACAGGTGCCGTCAGATCAGGTAACAATAACCGCATCAACGGCAGCCTCAGCCGATACAGCCAATGGAGCCGCGTCCGAAACGGTTGTTGCCATCCCGGATGAAGCCAACACTGATAGCAGCAACCAGCTTCCATTAGATCTGCCGTCTCCAACACACATGGCCTTTCAATCGCTCAAGCTCCAAGATCGGTTTCTCACGCGGCTCACCTCCCTCGCTACTGATACTGAGCTTTCTGCCTTGCTCAAAGCGAGCTTAACGCCCGGAAGCCCTGCCATAGAAGTGCCAGCTGCGCCATCTCAGGCTGAAACGCGATCGCTCAGCGAAGAGATTGTGGTTGATGATGAACCGCTACCCAGCCAGCGGCAGAGCAAGCCAACAGCCCCAGCCCAGCAAGCTCCTTTAGAGGAGCAGCCCACTCCACTCCTTTTGCCCGCAGATGAACCAGTGCCAATGCCGATCTTAGAGGTGATCACTGGAGAATTAACTGCTGGTAAACCCATCAATCTTCGTGTCAAGCTACCAAATCTGTTGCCCCGCATTTATGTCAAGTTTTGGGTGCTCGATCGTCAAACCCGTTCCTTGCTTGACGGTCCCCGCTGGCTCGTCGATTTCCTGCCCAATGGGCTAGGCGATTTAGAAGCCATGACCCCGCTGACGGTGCCGTTTGGTAGCGTAGAGCTTCGCTTTGAAGCGATCGCGGTGGAAATGCATACTCAGCGCGAAAGCCATAAAGTTACGGTCGATCGGGCTGTGGTGCCGCCGGATCTACCCGTTGTGTCGCTAGACGATTTCAACGATCAGGTCTGAAGCTTGAGGAAGCGTGATCCAGGCACTATTGTCTACTCGGCGCACTTAATATTAAGAATGGTTAGAAGTGAAAAATACGTCTCCGCTTCACAGTAAAGTCAGTTCTGGAACCACTTTAACCTCGATAGGAAACTTGTTATGACAGGTTCATACGCAGCTTCGTTCTTGCCCTGGATTCTCATCCCAGTCGTTACCTGGCTTCTGCCCGCAGTGGTCTTTGGGCTTCTGTTTCTCTATATTGAACGTGAAGATCCAAGCGGTATTTAAAAGCAGCATCGCTTAAGATCACGATTACTCATGCCAAGTACTTAAAAAACGCCAGTCTGATTGAATCAGACTGGCGTTTTTTAAGTACACAAAGAGCATTTTGAAAGAGGTGGGAACCAGCTTCAGGCTGCTCTTTAAGGTTTGGGCACCTAGAGGGATGAGCCAATGCCAGCATACGAACCATAAAAGAAAAGACCGAGAACGACCAGCACGCCCGTGCCTGCGATCGTTGCTACAATCCACAAGGGAATTTTTCCAGAACTAGACACAAGAATCACCTCTTGAAAAACAAACTTTCAGTCTGACGAAACCGAAACTAACCGAGAGTAAACAACAAGCTAGTTGAAGAAATAGCTAGAGAAAAGAATGCCAAGCGCAAAAACCATAAGCAAGCCGAGGTAGAGAGACGTACGGTTTAGCTCAACGGGCTGCTTGTTGGGGTTTGAATCTCTGATTGCCATTGATTTTACCTATCGTTGGATAAACTGCATGGAAGCGATCGCGCCCAAGAAGAAAACAGAGGGTACAGCCAGCGTATGCACTGCTAGCCATCTCACTGTAAAAATGGGGTACGTAACGGGTTCGTTGGGTGTTCTGCTAGTCATAACCTTGGGCAATCCTTAAACTACTTGGCGAGAAACTCTTCAATCTCTTGTTTCGCTTCAAAACGGTCTTTAATAATGGGTGCCGATTGCACTTGCGTGGGGTAATACTCATTAGGGCGAGGCGTACCAAACGCATCGTACGCTAGACCAGTCTGCACAAAAAGCCACCCTGCGATAAACAACGCCGGGATCGTAATGCTGTGAATGACCCAATAACGAATGCTTGTCACAATATCCCCAAAGGGACGTTCTCCAGTAGTACCAGCCATTCAGATTCCTCCACTGACGACAACAATTAAACGCTGACTTCTCTTCATCATACGTAACCACAGAACCACTCACAAGCAACTTTTGAAGATTGATGAGAATGACGCAACAAAAGTAAACAAAAGGCAATTGCCTGCACTGCCGCCGATCATGCCGCTGCTTCAGCGCTGTACTTGAGCAATGTCCCTTTTTGACCGATGATAAAGCCCTTTTCTGGACCCAGGAACAGGATCTTGTAGAGGTTGGACGGGACGTTCTCGATCGAACGATCTTTCTCCCACGTTGCACCACCATCAACACTGCGCAAAAGGTTGCCACTGCCCCCAGACACCCATAGCTCAGTCGGTGTTCGGTATGCCAAGTCAAGTAATCCCCAACTGGTCGAGAACTCTGGACTGACCAAGTTCTCCCATTCATCTGGCGCGTTTGGAGCCTGAAATTGGATTTGTCCACCACGCGCGATCATCCAAAGCCGTCCATCAGGCGCAAAGCCCATACTTTGCAGCCGTCGAGAACTATTACGGTTGTGAGGTTCCCAGGCAGTTTGTCCCGGTGCCCAGATGGAGTAAAAGTTCCCACGGGACGATACAGCGACATACTTGCCGTCAGACGCACGCGCAATGTTGCGGATCACGCCAACAGCCGCTTCGACCATTGCTTTCCAGTTTTTGCCACCATCAGTTGTACGGTAGATGGCACCAATATCAGTGGTCATCTCAGCCGCTTTGGAACCGAGGGCAAGCACCGTGTTTGGCGAACCAGGGAGCTTTGCACTCAGTGGCACTCTAGACCAGGACTTGCCGCCATCGGTGGTGTGGAGCAGGAGTGAAGGCTGCCCTGCAATCCAGCCTTCGTCGCCAGAGAAGCTCACCGAGTTAAACCGATAGGCCTGATCTAGTTCTAAACTGCGAGGTTCCCACGTCGTGCCTCCGTCCGTTGTTTCCAGCAGTGTGGATCTCGTGCCCGTGAGCCAGCCATGCTGAGCATCGACAAAGCTCAAATCCAATAAATTGGCATCGGTGGGCACCGAAACGGGTTGCCAGGGATTGCCATCAATCGAAGGCAAATAAATACTGCCACAGCTTGAACATAGCAGCGCGATCGCCAACAGCACGATCGCCCGCTTTGCTAGCGCCCATTGGACGGTTGCCCGTCTCAAAAATGTTGTAACTAAATGCATCGCGCTCAAATCTCTACTTAATCTAATACAAGTCGTTTGTTTAAGAATGTCTAAGCGGTCATTCAGGGTTTGCAGACCTAACGTTCGGTGAAGCGAGTAAGCCGCAACCCCGCCACCTCACTGCAAACCATAAAGGCTGATAAAAAATAGGAACCCTACTGCCAAGGCACCAAAAATCAGAATATTTTTTTGTCCAGGCGTTAATGTATTGACACCAAACCCATACTTCAAGTTTTCTTTGAAGCCAGACGGTGAACCAAATTCTCCGATATTTGAGAACCGGGCTTTTGCTGCGCCACAAACAGGGCAGCGCCAAGCATCAGGAACCGCCTCAAAGGGAGTTGACTCTGGAATTTGGCGGCGATCGTCTCCTTTGAGTGGCTCATAGATATAGCCACACGCCTGACATTCATAACGGTCTAGAACAGTTGGTGTAGAAGCGTCTGTGCTCATTGCTTTAGCGACAAAGAGGGAAGGCGACGCTTAAAAGCGTCAGAACCCAGAATCCTGAGTTCTCTGTAAACGATTATGACATGAGTGGGAATCACTAAATCTTGACATAACAAAAGTAGGCAGAAAACAGACGGCAGGGAGAGAGCAAGGAACAGGGGAGGGAGCAATCACCGTTACAAACAAACAATAAGTGACTAACGCACAGCTCAAAACTTCACCTGATCCCTCACTGGCTTACACATAGCTTATCTATGGAGTCCAGAGGGGCTTTTCGATACATCTTGTGCAGCGCCGACCTTATAATATGAAGGCAAGTAACGCAAACGTTAGTTTTGTTATCCACACAGCCTGAGGGGTAGTGATTGTGTTTGTCCTCAGTGGTTATGAGTATCTACTTGGCTTTCTGCTGGTCTGTAGCCTGGTGCCGCTTTTGGCGTTAACAGCGTCCAAGCTTGTTCGCCCCAGTCGTCGAGGACCAGAGCGCCGTACAACGTACGAATCTGGCATGGAGCCGATTGGGGGCGCTTGGATTCAGTTCAACATTCGCTACTATATGTTCGCGCTGGTTTACGTCATTTTTGATGTGGAAACGGTGTTCCTCTACCCGTGGGCAGTGGCATTCAATCAGTTAGGGTTACTAGCGTTTATCGAAGCGCTGATTTTTGTTGGCATCCTTATTATTGGTCTTGTTTACGCGTGGCGCAAAGGAGCACTGGAATGGTCATGAATCCAGATACGGCGAAGAGGGTTGCTGTGGGACAGTCTGAGCTGATTCTGAACCCGCTCTCACGACCACAAGTGACCCACGATCTCTCTGAGAATGTGGTGTTGACTACTGTAGATGATCTGTATAATTGGGCGCGGCTGTCGAGTCTGTGGCCTATGCTCTACGGCACTGCCTGCTGCTTTATTGAGTTTGCAGCGTTGATTGGCTCTCGCTTTGACTTTGATCGGTTTGGGCTAGTGCCGCGATCGTCTCCCCGTCAAGCTGATCTGATCATCACTGCCGGAACTGTGACAATGAAGATGGCTCCGGCACTGGTGCGCCTTTATGAGCAAATGCCAGATCCGAAGTACGTGATTGCGATGGGAGCCTGCACGATTACAGGCGGGATGTTTAGCGTTGATTCACCCACTGCCGTGCGTGGTGTAGACAAGCTGATCCCGGTTGATGTTTACTTGCCAGGATGCCCACCACGCCCCGAAGCCATCATTGATGCCATCATCAAGCTACGGAAGAAGATCTCAAACGAGTCGATTCAAGAGCGCGGCGATCTGCGACAGGTGCATCGCTACTACAGCACCACCCATACGATGAAAGCTGTAGAGCCAATTTTGACAGGTGAGTATCTCCGATCGGCAACGCGGGAAGCGCCACCGAAGGAGCTACAAGAAGCGATGGGTCTGCCCGTACCGCCAGCGTTGAAAGCAGCCGAGAAGGAGGGTCTTGATCGTGCCTGAAGAAGAGTCGAAGCAACCCCCGGAAGCAGGCGAAACCGCCGAAATCGTGCCTGCCCAAGCTGCACCTGTAGAGGAAGTGGGCACCATCTCGAAATGGCTGACTCAAAATGGCTTTGAGCATGAGTCGTTGGGATTGGATGCGTCTGGTGTCGAACTGCTGAAGGTGGAGCCAGAGTTTCTGATTCCCTTTGCTACCGCGCTCTATGCCTATGGGTTTAACTACCTCCAGTGCCAGGGTGCCTATGATGCGGGTCCGGGCGATCAGTTAGTCAGCTTTTACCATCTGATTAAGCTAGGCGATCATGCCGATCGCCCGTCTGAAGTTCGCATCAAAGTCTTTTTGCCGCGCGAAAAGCCTCACGTGCAATCGGTGTACTGGATTTGGAAGACGGCAGACTGGCAAGAGCGGGAATCTTACGACATGTACGGCATTATTTACGATGGGCATCCCAACCTGAAGCGCATTCTCATGCCAGAAGATTGGGTCGGTTGGCCCCTCCGTAAAGATTATGTGTCGCCAGATTTCTACGAATTGCAGGATGCGTATTAGGACAACATTCTTGCTGCGTTGTGCTTTAGGGGCGGTATTCGGTAGGGACGTTACATGTAACGTCCCTACCGAGCGTGGATCTTAGTTGGCAGCTTGAGGCGATCGCGTCTGGTTTTGCACCCAATCTTGACCAATCTGAATCGTAATGTCCGAATCGAGTTCGCCTGTGCTCTCAATGCGGACTTCGCCAAAACCGAGCGATCGGCGTACCGCTTCAGCGCTCTTAACATCTCCCTGCTGGGCAACAATACGCGTTATGTTGAGCGGTTCACGATTGGGTTTTGCTACACTCACGTTACCGTAGCCATTCTGCTTGAGCCTGCTTGCCACTGCTTGAGCGGCATTTACCTGACGAGTGCTGTCTTGAATCACAACCCTTGTAGAACTGATAAGCAACTCGTCTGCGGATGCGGTACCGAAGCTAAAGTGCTGCGCCATCATCGTTTGAATGCGCTGGACGTTAGGCAGCCAGTAGCTTACCCCGTTATATTCGTTTGGCTGGCTGAAGCTACCTGGCACCATCAGCATTTGCACCTGAGAGCGGTTGGTGCGTGCCGCAAAGCCAACCAGAGCCACCAATTCTTCTACGCTCAGGTTGGTGTCGATGTGCGATTGAATGACCGATAGAATTTGAGGTAGACGTGCCAACGTTGTTGGGTTAAGAGCCTGTTCCATCAAGGCACGCATCACCATTTGTTGCCGTTGGATACGACCAATATCGCCGTACTCGTCATAGCGAAACCGGAGCATTTGAAGTACTTGATCACCATTCAGATGTTGCTGACCGGCTTTGAGGTTGACGTAAAGATGCTGGCTTTCGTCCTTATATTTCATGTCTTTCGGCACGAAAATCGTTACACCGCCCAACGCATCCACCAATGCTTGCACGCCCTGAACGTTAATGGACGCGTAGCGATCGACCCCAACGCCACCCAATAATTCGCTCGTTGCCTTCGCGCTTAACGCCGGTCCACCATCCACGTTTGCTTCGTTGATTTTGGTGATGCCATAGCCCGGCACTGAAGCACGGGTATCTCTAGGAATGGAGAGCGCTACTAGCTTTTTCGCCTCAGGGTTAAACCGCACCATCAGCATCGTATCGGTTAGCCCATCAAAGGAATTTACCAATGCCTGATAGCGCAATTTTTTGAGGTTGGCAGGCGGATTTTGCACGTCGGTCGTCAGCACTTTGATACCAAGTATCAGAACATTGACAGGACGGGTTAGCTCCGGCAACTGCAAGCTATTGTTCTTCGAGATACGATCGCCCTTGGAGAAAACGGATGCCTGCTCCGGACTCAGTTTGCGCTGCATTAAAGGCGTACTGGCAAACGACATTGCCAACAGTGCCCCTGCGGTGGCTGACAGCAACGCGACTCCTGCCAGTCCGCTCATGAGCCAAAGCCAGCGTCGTCCCCTCTGTTTTGGCACCTTCCTCAAGACTGCTTTTGGCTTCCTCGGTGGATGTTGAGGACGTTGATTTGAACCGTTCACTTGTTTCTTCTACCCCACACAATGATTAGGACTGCTGAAAGAGCGGCATTTTTCCAACGGCAGACTAGACAGTTTTGAGAAGAACACTTTGCGGGTATAAAAAGTGAATAGCCCTACTGTTAGAGGTCTAGTTGCTATGTCCGCCAAGCGCCTACTGATTTCTACGCAACCCTAGCAGCAGCATGTTAACAATAATTCCCGCAATGCGCTGCAAACGTTAAACAATCATATGCGAACTCCTGCCCTTGAAACGCTCAAACGCTACAGTCAACCTCGCCGACTGCTATGCACACGCGATTTTTTCAATCGAGAGTTCAACTATAGCCATAGACAGATGGGTTAGGACGGGGTGCAGGGGTGGAACTCCTTTGGCTTGAGCGCTCAGGTCGAAAGCTGGCTGGGGGCAACGTCCCCCACATCCCCTTTGATCTCCATGCCCTAACCTTTGTGGCAACAGCTATAGCAGGCGCAAAAAACCAACCCCGTGCGAGACACTGAGGTTGGCTTGAAAGAAAATGATGCTGGGTTAGGAGCCTGACAAAGCTACAGTCACCTAATTCATCTAGACAAGTGTTTGGGGTCAAAGTATGGAGAGATGGCACGATCGACGGCTGAATGGCTCTTTGAGGTAGGGGCGATCGCAGCATGTATCACCCCATCAAGATGACCGTATCAATCGCATGAATCACCCCGTTATCAGCCTCAATATCAGCCGCGACCACGGTGGCATTTTTGACTTCAAACCCATCTGTAACATTAATGCGAATGGGTGATCCCTCAACCGATGTCAGCGAATCTACAGTTTGCAGATCCGCCTGCATGAGTTTGCCAGGCACCACATGGTAGGTCAGGATGCGAGAAAGCTGCGGAATGTTTTGCACCAGCGTTTGTATCGTTCCAGGCGGCAATTTTGCAAACGCTTCGTCGTTTGGCGCAAACACGGTAAAGGGTCCAGGGCTGCGTAACACATCGACTAAATTAGCCGCCTGTACTGCCGTTACCAGCGTTGTGAAGGAACCAGCATTGACTGCAATATCAACGATATCGGGCATGGGGTTAAGGGAATAAAGTTCTGAGTTTTGAGTTTTGAGTTTGAAGAAAGGGATGAAGGATGAGGGAATAAAGTTTTGAGTTTTGAGTTTTGAGTTTTGAGTTTGAAG
>JACMKO010000542.1 GCA_014380065.1 Leptolyngbya sp. ES-bin-22
CGACAGGCTCACCTGTGTAGCGTCTGTGCTGAGGCGTCCGCTCGCTGTGCGGCTGAGTGCGAAAAACACGACCACGACCACTGCAAGCGTTGTGCTGCATCCTGTCGTCGCTGTGCTGAGTCCTGTCGCCAAGCCACTCGAACAGGCGCTTGTGAAGGTGGAGCGCTAATTCAATTGCTCGTGCGATCGCAAATGACCTGAGCCAATTTTGCTGGTACCGGAAGCAGGTGAAGCGAAACTGTGTGATGCACGATCGTCCAACTGATCCATCTTGTAGACACAAACGAGCGATCAAAGCGCCTCCAGATCAGAACGGTACCTGGTTGCAACCAATGGTGTTCGTGCACTTACCGCTTGACTGGTTCTTGCCACACAATACGTCGCTGCTGAACACCAATACGATGGCTCTGAGCCTGCATATTTGCGTCTGCCTGATACGGATCAAAATACTGTTTAAAGTGGTCTTGAACGCGTTGCTCTCGTTCACTGGTCGATTTCACCGCTGCCTGAAGCTCTTGCAATTTAGCTCCTTGAGATGAGCGATAGGGTAAGAGCTGCGTTAAAGCACTGAGTGCCACTGTTGACAAAATGACATTAACCGATAGTCTAACGGTCGCTTCAACGATGACCGCACGGTGTGGACGCTGACGTTGCTTGGCTTTGGCGCGAGGAACCGTCCGGACGCGTTTGGGAGGCGATGGTGGCAGAGAGGACGGTTTCAGTGCGTGCATGGTGTTCAGTCCGGTCTAGGCAGGCAAAAGGTAGAGCAGTTCCTGACGTGATCGCTACAGGCTAGCCGCAGTTGCAATAGCGGCTAAGACACAAGCGATTCAGGAAAGCCTGATCTATTAAAGGCAACAATGCGCTGGTTGGCAACTTTATTTAAGCCGATGCAAAGAAGAAATAGGCAGTCTGCCTTAGCGATCGTGACCTTGAATGACAAAGTCACCGCTCTAACCTCAAGGACTTGCCGAAAGATCTTAGAGCCACGCCAAACAAACTACCTATACTGTTGCGACAAAAATGTCTATTTGTAAAGCTCGGTCGCTAACCGGAAGGCAAGAACGCCAGGAACCAGTGCAACAACCAGAGCAATGAAGATTTGAGTATCCGATAACATTGTCTAAAAACTCCTTGTTTTGGGGTTTATAGTTTCCCAATGTCCTCTAAAGTGCGCCCTCCAAGAACATCTTGTAACAAGATGCAACAGAACTCATACCCTGACATGTCAGTATTCACTCACCATGCAGCCAAACACATTAATAGCGATTTTTTGCGCCTAAGCGTTAGGCTTGAGTCATAGACAAGGTACGCTTTGGAAACGGGGATCAGTCAGCGATGTCTGCCAACTGGCACACTAACAGAGTGGCGAACTGCAAACCGACGGGCTGGCGTGCTGGCAGCGGGTTGCTTTAGATTAGGGTGGTATGCCCAAGCCTAAAGCAGCGTTAAGCGCCAGCTCGATCAACGTCCATTTATAAAGAGTGGTGCCTGCTGAGGGTTGCTACCAGCCACTGCCTTCAGCTCGCAATGTTTGAACTTAAGAAATCACTGAATGCTAGATCAACTGCTTGATTCGCCTCATTTTGGACTTGAAACGCTACTGGTGCTGCCCGTCTTAATCGCTCTTGAGGCGGTGCTGTCGGCGGATAATGCGATCGCCCTTGCTGCACTGGCACAAGGCTTGCAAGACAGTGCCTTACAGCGACGTGCGCTGAATATTGGGCTGGTGCTTGCTTATATTCTCCGCATTACCCTCATTTTGACGGCAACCTGGGTGGTCAAATTTTGGCAGTTTGAGCTGGCAGGGGCACTTTATTTGCTGTGGCTGGTCTTGCAGTACTTCACGTCTAAACCAGACAAAGGCGACGAAAGCTCGCATCACGGTCCTCGGTTTTCCTCGCTTTGGCAGGCGATCCCCATGATTGGTGTTACAGATTTAGCGTTTTCGCTCGATAGCGTGACAACCGCGATCGCCGTTTCTCAGGACACCTGGCTGATTCTCATTGGTGCCACGATTGGGATCATCACCCTCCGGTTTATGGCGGGGCTGTTTATCCGCTGGCTCAAGGAGTTTGAGTATTTAGAAGATGCGGGTTACATCACAGTCGCGCTGGTGGGTCTGCGACTGTTGGTGCGAGTGATTAACGATGCGCTCGTGCCACCTGAATGGGCAATGATCGGCGCGATCGCCCTGATCTTTTGGTGGGGCTTCTCCAAGCGCAGTGATCAGCTAGAGGTTGCGCTGCCCACCGTGACGACTGAAGTAAAGGAAGCCGAAAAAGAAGCAGCAGAGCTATAAGTGGGGACGCAAGGCTTTGCGCCCCCCCGGAAGACTACTCGTGAATCCACGACAGCAACACAGGCTGCCAACTGACGAGTTCCTCATCCTTAAACCAAAGACCAATCTCTTGCTGCGCCGTTTCGGGTGCATCGGAGCCATGAATCAAGTTGCGACCGACATTCACCCCAAAGTCGCCGCGAATGGTGCCGGGTTCTGAGTTGAGCGGGTTTGTCGCACCAATGATTTTACGGGCAGACGCGATGACTCCCTCGCCTTCCCACACCATAGCAACTACAGGACCCGACGTGATGAAGTCTACCAATCCTGCAAAGAAGGGACGCTCTCGATGAACACCGTAGTGAGTCTCTGCCAGTTCACGGCTGACGTTCATCAGTTTCAAGCCAACTAGAGTGAACCCTTTGGTTTCAAAGCGGCGGATGATTTCGCTGACCAATTTCCGCTGCACGCCGTCGGGCTTAATTGCTAAAAATGTCCGTTCCAAAGCTAGCTCCTAGAGTTTAATCAACTGTTACAGCACAAGATTAGCCTATGGCGGTGGCTAAGTGAGTGGAGACAGGGACGATAGTAGAGATTAGGAGCAGCCGAGGGATTCACGGGTGTCTACGCCCGTGACGGGATTTGTGCCGCTGGCGGTTTTACAGAGTTGGAGCACCTGAGTACGATCGAGCAGCGCAAAGCTAAAATCGGCTCCTGTAACATTCGCATTCCGAAAAATTGATTTAAGCATCATCGCTGAGGTCAAAATAGCGTCGCTCAGGTTTACATCAGTCAGATTGGTGAGATACGTAATACCGTTGCTGAGGTTGACCCCATGCAGATTAGCCCCAACCAGGTCAGACCCGTTAAACACAGCGCCTTGCAGATCGGCACCGCTGAAATTAGCACCTTGCAGCTTGGCTCCAGAAAATTCTTCTCTGACTAAGCTCTGCCCAGAATAGTCTTGCAGGGTTGCTTCAGCATCATCGTAGGCTCGAATTGCCGCTGAACTGGCAGCTAGGGAGGGAAGTGGTAGCGCTGTGAGGATGATTAGTAGTGCAAGGAGGCTAGTGAAAAAAGGTTTCCAAAAAGACTGAAGTAGGCGCATGGAAGTTTAAGTAGGTGTAACCGCTTGCCACCGTCAAACTTAGCATTCTTTGCCTGGCTGCTGATGTATTGGCGGATGTGAGAGCAAGAGTCAGGATTCAGACCTCCAACTTCTGTGAGAAGTCGGAGGTCTAGCGTTCAAAGTGAAAATGGTCTCGTCTGAAGTCGAAGTGATTCGGTTTCAAGTCGGAATGTTCTTGTTTCAGATCAGAACGTTTCTGGCTTGAAGCGGAACGATCGCCCTCTTAGCGACAACAAGGTCATTTAAAACAGGAACGATTCCTTTGGAAAGCTTCGCTAAAGCGCTTCCAACTACAACGAGGCTGGTTGGAAGACCAAAAAGATTTGCTTGCAGCGGTTGAGCATACCGTCATTGCGATCGCTAAAGCTCAGACTGGTTTATTTACAGCATCACTCAAGTTAATTTGCCTTGCACTTCGGGAACGCTAAGCGCAGCGATTGCCAAGTACTGTTGCTGCCAGGAGATCAGCAGCCCGCCTGATCATCGCGCCCGCTTGCTTTTTGAAGCAGACGAGCGCTGTTGCCTGCGTTGACGAGCGCTCATGGCTGTTTAGTCACGATCGCACAACCGTTCCCGTCTGGAGAGAACCCCACAAATGACCCAGATTCTGGTAATTGAGGATGATGCTGTTGCCAGCACTCTGATGCTCAAGCTGCTGAAGGCAGAAGCGTTTGATGTCTTAGTTGCCAACGACGGCTCGACAGGTGTGAAACTGGCGCTGGCATACGAGCCTGACTTGATCATCTGCGACATCATGATGCCTGAGTTTGACGGGTATGAAGTGTTGCAGCAGTTACGCGAGCAGTCAGCGACCGCAAGCATTCCGTTCATCTTTTTGAGCGCCAAAGCCGATCGCACCGATCTACGTCAGGGCATGGAGTTGGGTGCTGATGATTACCTGACCAAACCCTTCAAGCGAGCAGAACTACTCGGTGCGATTGCCGCCCGTTTGGATAAACACGCGACCGCAACCAAGCCCTACATCGACGAAATGAAGCGGGCAGCTAACACCTTGGGACAACTCGCGTACGTTGACCCCCTGACGAACCTCCCTAATCGCATTTCGTTTCATACTCAATGCCAAGCCGCGATCAAGCAGGCACAGCAGTCTCATTGTCTTGTCGCTGTTCTACGTCTTAACCTGAAAGACTTTGGGGCAATTAACACGACGTTGGGCTACTTCAATGGTGATCACCTCTTGCAAAAAGTCGCAGCACGCCTTCAGCAAGCCGCCGAAAACTATGCGGTGGCGCGTCTTACGGGCAACGATTTTGGCATCTTGCTCAACGATGTCATAAGCGAAGACGCGATCGCTGCGGTCACCCAACGCGTTTTGGCAATGCTGGCAGAACCTTACACATTGGATGAGCAGAGCATTCAAGTGCAAGTCAGAATCGGTATTGCGTTCTACCCAGATCATGGCAACACCCCCGGAGCCTTATTCACATGCGCTGAATTGGCGATGCATGATGTCCCCCAAGGCAAGCAGTACCAGCTTTACACCCCCGCAATGGCTGTGATGGCTGCCGAAAATCGACTCTTACAGAGCCAATTAGGGCTTGCGCTCAGCCAACATGAGTTGCAGATCCACTATCAGCCGCAGGTTAACTTGATCACTGGGCGGATTATTGGTGCTGAAGCGTTGCTGCTCTGGAACCATCCAGAACGGGGGGTGATTGATCCCAACGTGCTGATGGCTGCTGCTGAGGACACAGTTGTGTGCGCGATCGAGCAATGGTTGTTAGAGACTGCTTGCCTTCAAGCAAAAAGCTGGCAGGCTACAGCGCAGATCCCGATCAGGCTGGCAGTGAATCTGTCAGCCCACCAGTTTCAGCAAGAGCATCTGGTTGCAACAGTGACACAGCTTTTGCAGCAGGCTGAGCTTGACCCGGAAGTACTGATGCTAGAGCTAACTGAGGCATGCGCCATGAAGGACGTAGATACTGCCGTTTTAAAATTGAAGGAGTTCAAAGCGATCGGTGTGCACATTGCCCTGGATGCTTTTGGTACAGGCTATTCGTCCCTGAATTATCTCAGGCGCTTCCCCCTGGACATGCTGAAAATCGCCCCCACTTTTATTCAAAAAATGCTGACCGACAACAGCGATGCCGCGATCGTCAAGATGATGATTGCGATCGGGCAAAGCCTACAGCTCAAGGTCATCGCTGAGGGGGTGGAAACCGTCGCGCAGTTTAACTTCCTGCGACAGAGTGGGTGTTACGCCATGCAGGGCGCTTTGTTCAGCCGACCCCTATCAATGGCTGCCTTCCAGGAACTTGCACAAGTAGACAAACGCTTTGAGCTTGGCTCAGTCGCAAAAGATGGAGCCGCCAGCGCCGAATGAGTGGCTGCGATTCCCGGACTTCCAGCTTTTGTACTGCCGATCGTCGTCCCTGCATGCCACACCTTCTAAGACTGCACAGTAAAACATGGCACTGTGACACGAAACGTAGGACTCAGCCTCTTAGCGAGGGGCGCTTGGTGCGGTAAAGTTACAACTATGTATGACGACGATGACTTGAGTGTCCTCGATTTTGAGGGCGATCTGGAGAGTCCTCTGGATCACATGGAGCCTGTTGATGCTGGGTTAGAGGAACCAAAGCCTGACCCAGACGAAATGCTGCGACTGTTGGAGGCGACTGATCCCAACCAGCGAATGTTGGCAACACGGGCATTTTGTGAGCTTCAGGACGATCGTGCCGTTCCCCGTCTCATTCATCTCTTGACCGATCCCTGCCCTCTAGTGCGCGTGAGTGCTGCCTATGCGCTCGGTCGTAATCCCAGTGCGGATGCCGTAGAGCCGTTGATCACTCGCTTTCACGACGATTGGAATGGCTATGTGCGTAAAGGCGTAGTTTGGGCATTGGGCAACTGCCGCGATCGTCGTGCCTTGCCCACGCTGCTCGAAGCACTCAAAACCGATATTTCAGCCGTGCGTTTATGGGCAGCCAGTTCGCTGGCACAGCTAGCGGAGGTCGGCTACGATGCTGTGGTTGCTGCTATTCCCACGTTGATTGAATCGGTACGGCAAGATCCGATCGCCGCTGTGCGAAGTAACTGTGCCTGGACACTCGGACAACTCTGCCGCGAATTGCCGTCTAACATCGTCTATGCAACGGCGATCGATGCTCTTTTAGAAGTCTTTGCCGAAGATGGTGAACTGGGCGTACGAGAAGATGCCAAAGCCGCGCTGCTTAAAGTGGGCGATCCTCGTGGCTTGCAGGTCATTGAAGAATTAGAGCGAGATTGGTTTTTATAGAAGGTAAGTGGCAATCCCAAACCTTTTATCCAAAACTCATAGAGGGCGATCGCTAGCTTGACTCAGTAACGAAACTACAGCCGTGGCTAACATTGTGATGCCTGCTGCAACAAATAAGCCTGTCAAATTTATTTCAAGCAGCACACCAGAGATGGCCTGAGAGAAGGGGTCAAGCGCCACCGATGCAAACATGACCAGACTCATCATGCGACCTTGCATAGAGCTGACAGTTTCCTGTTGCAGCCAAGTGATTCCGAGCACGCCGACAATGCCACCGCCAATTCCCATCATCATCATGATCGTTGCAGCGATCCAGGGATGAGGGGTAAAACCTAGCGCCATTAGTCCTAAACCCAGCACACCCGCCAGTAACACTAAGGGTGTTTTGAGCTGCTTAATCGCACTCATCTGACTAGCAATCCAGACTCCCAGTAAGGCACCAATGCCGTAAGCCGATTGCAAGTAGCCAAATGTTGTTGCATCGCCATCAAACCGCACCGTGACCAACTCGGCAACGCCAACCACAATGGGGCCTAAAATGGCGAAATTAATCATGGCGATCAGTAGCAAACTGATCCGAATGCCGCCATGTTTCCAGGCATAGTTCAGACCTTCAACAATACCGCTGGTCAGTGCCTTCGGTTCTAGAGTCACGATCGCCGTGTTGTGGCGGATTCGCAGCAGATAGACGCAGCCTGCACCGATCGCAAAGAGGATGGTATTGAAGGCAAAGGCGGCTGTTAAACCCAGAGTGCCGATGGTCAACCCTGCCGCTGCTGGACCAATCACATTGGTAATCTGCTCACTCCCTTGCATCCAGGCGTTGGCTTGCCCTAAGCGAGCTTTGCGAATCAGTCGGGGCAGCAAGGCAAGCGTCGCGGGGTACAAAAAGGCATCGGAGATGCCGAATAGAGCCGCAATCACAATCACGACCTGAAGATGAAAGGTGTTGGTCAGCAACATCATGGTCATCAACCCAGACAGCATGGTGTTTATGACAGTGGCGATCGCCGCAATAGCGTTGGGTGGGAAGCGATCGCTAGTGACACCGCCCACCAGCATGAGCAAGCCACGGGGAATTGCGGCTGCCATTAATACTGCTCCTAGCGCAACCCCTGAGCCTGTTTTTTGCAGTAGCAACCAGGTTAAGGCCACAAACCAGAATTGAGCGGCACAAAAAATGAAGGTCTGGCCAAACCATAGCCAACGAAAATTGGGGAGTTGTAGAGGGGATTTCAGCATGATTTCTTACTCATCTCATGCAAAGGTTGCTTAGGTTGGCTACTTGTCTAGGAAGAGCTAATCGATAGGGCGATCGCGAACATTGATGTCAGGAAACAGGCGCACCATAGAGTCAAAGGGCTACCCGACTGTTTGCGAGATCAGCCCTATGCTTTTGGATTGAGGCATGATCCGGCAACAGCATCCTCTAGAAATTAATGGTTATTTATCGGTTGAATCTTCAATTCCATCTGCCACTGAGTCAAGGGCTTTTCCCAACCCTCTTCCCACTTCTGGGCAAAGAGTGGTTTGGTAGTTTTACCCATTTGAAAACCCTGGGCGATCGC
>JACMKO010000543.1 GCA_014380065.1 Leptolyngbya sp. ES-bin-22
AAGCGAGAGTCTGTAAGCGAGAGTCTGTAAGCGAGAGTCTGTAAGCGAGAGTCTGTAAGCGAGAGTCTGTAAGCGAGAGTCTGTAAGCGAGAGTCTGTAAGCGAGAGTCTGTAAGATGGGTGTTCAAAGACCGAGATTGATGCTTTTTTTGATGATGGTATGACGTTACTCAAGCAGTTCGTCAGGTGCCTACCCGTTCTCGTTGCGGTAATCCCCGTAACTTCTGAGTATTCTCAATCAGGCTTTGAGCAAAGGCATCGATCCGTTTGGAGAGATTCTCATCTTGCAGGTTGCCGTCCTGATCAAACGCTTTCCAGACCTGTCCAATGGCTACCTGCTCAGGAATAGTCCATGCGTGAATCCATCTCATGATCGTTCGCATGTCGTTGAGAGCATTGCTGTTGGGCTGCCCACCCAACACGCTCATCAAGCCGGTCACTTTGCCGGAGAAGTGTTCAAAACCCATCAGGTCGAGCGCGTTTTTTAGTACGCCGCTAAGACTGCCATGATATTCGGGCGTAACCAGGATCACGCCATCTGCTTCAAGCACAGCTTTACGGAGCTTACCGACATCGGGATAGTTTGGGTATTCATCACCACCATCACAAAAGGGTAGATTCAGTTGCCGTAGATCCAAGATCTCGACCTCAGCTCCCAATGCTTCAACACGCTCCATGACAATTCTCAAGGCTTGTTGACTATAGGAGGCAGGTCTTAGACTTCCAGCAAGACCAACGATTTTAACCATAGAGCTAGCTCCATCGTGACAGGTAAGACTTCATCTGGTTTTAGTATAACCAATCCGTACTCATTATGAGTATGGATTAGGGTTAGAAGTTTCTGCCTCTTTTAGTCGCTCCAAGCACAGAGTGCTTTAAAGTCTGCTTTAGGGGTCGATCGGCAAAAGCTTGGTGTTTCAGGGGATGGTTTAAAAGTTGAGATCGTTGGAACCTCGGCGGTTAAAACCCCTGCTACACAGGCGCTAGCGTTCGCGAAGCGGGTGCTTTACACTCAGCCACGACCAGAATGCTATCACCTGCGGAAGCAGGCGAAACCTTGAGTTTGCTGTAGTTCGTGTAGGCGGACTTTGCGTTTGTGGTCGCAGTTTTAACCGCCGGACACGTCTTGAACACCCTTTTAGATGAGGCTTTCCAAACCATAGCTGGCTCAATCCAGAAGCCCCCAAACCTTATCTGAACGAATTTCCTACTGGCGAAAAAGGCGGTTGACTGAGACTAGATTCGTCAGTAGTATGCCCTTGCAACAGAACCAAATTGGTTCGTAGAGGTGCATCTGTCCTCCTTCCCCCCAAAGATTGATTTACTATCCTCCAGACTCTCCCGTATACTCCGGTTCTGCCGACACGTCCTTACCTAAGAGAAAAATGCCAGCTATTTTTTTTGGATCGATCGGCACGATCGCCGACACATCTGAGCGCCAAAGACATGCCTTTAACCAAGCCTTTGCGCGTCATCACCTCAATTGGAACTGGTCGAGAGAAGAGTACGTGGCTCTCTTAGAAAAAAGCGGCGGTCGCTCGCGGATTGAAGCTTACGCGCAGTCCATCGGGCAGTCGGTGGATGCCGAAGCTGTTCACAGCTCAAAGTCTGAGTTGTTTCAGCAGTCCTTACGCGAAGACCCACTAGAGCCTCGTGCGGGCGTTGTTGAAGTGATGCAAAAAGCGAAGCAGAACGGACTTAAGCTTGCACTGGTGACAACAACGTCTGAACAGAATGTTTTATCGATGCTCGAAGCGCTCGGCAAAGAGATTAATGCCAGCGATTTTGATTTGGTGGTCAGCGCATCCCAGATAGAGAACCCTAAGCCTGCGAACGATGCCTACGCATTTGCCTTGAAAGAGCTTGATCAAAGACCCGATCGCTGTGTCGCCATTGAAGATAACCTCGGTGGCGTAGAGGCTGCAAAGTCAGCGGCACTGGCTTGTGTTGCCTTTCCCAACGAGAATACAGCGCACCACACGTTCAAGACAGCCGACCTTTGTGTCAGTCATTTAGACTTTGAGCAGTTGCAACGGTTTCTTTGAAGCCATCAATCGGAACCATCAATCAGAACAACGCATGGCTGTCAATTTCCAAACCCTTGCTCCCTTCGGCGTTGAGCTGATAGGAGTCAATCTCAGCACTGTTGGAGACCCTTACATCGACAAGCTCAAGCATCTATTGGCTCACAATGGCGTTGGCATTATGCGCAAGCAGTCGATGAGCGATGCCGACTTTGTCACTTTTCTCCAGCGGCTAGGTTCGCTAACCTTTACCGCAGGTGAAACGCCTGTTCCCCAGCAGCCCTGGCTAAATCTGGTGAGCAATGTCGGGCGCAGGTGTCCGCCGAAAAGCGTTTTTCATACGGATACGAGCTATATTGCTCAGCCCCCTGCTTACACAGCGCTAAAGGCTGTTTCGCTGCCTGAGTGCGGTGGTGAAACGCTATTTTCTAATCAATACCGCGCCTTTGAAACGTTGCCAACTAGCATAAAAAAGAAACTGGCAAACGCTACAGTGCTTCATGTGGCTTCAGGTGTAACGCTGGATCATGACCAGGAGAGCCAATCCTGGCATCCGCTGTTCAGGCGACATCCGCTCTCTGGGAAAATTGCGCTGTTTCTATCCACGCCCGATCGGTGTCAGGCAATTAAAGGACTCAAGCTAGAGAAAAGTCAGCGGGTCATTCGCTTACTGTATCAACATTCAATTCGCTCCTACAGGCTGTATCGGCATCGTTGGCAACCTGGCGATCTTGTGATCTGGGACGATCGCTGTACGATGCATCGAGCGGATCACTCGCAGGTAGTGGGCGATCGCGTCCTACATCGCGGTCTTATCGCTGGTGAAGCCCCCATTAAAGCGGCACTAGAGCCATAACAGCATTGGGCAATTGCCTGATTGGTAACCAGTGCCAGCGCGGTAGCACTGGTCTTTGTCTTTACAGAACTTTACAATTTCTTCATACACTGCTATATGTACATATGGATCGCGGATTATCTTGAGTCAGGCATTCTGACAGGGATGCGGTATCGATTCTAGACGCTTTCACACTGAACTTGGAAGCGGGCGGGTAGAGCAAATTTTCTCATAAAGGGATTTAAGCTATCCCTCTTTCATCTTGCGGTTCCTGTTTGGGACGTTCGGTGAACTCTCTACAATTGTTCCAACCAACCATTCTCACATTGCTACCACTATGGTTCAAGCTAAGCCTTATCCCACCGCGCTCACTGGAGCCATTCCAGACCTTTCATCCTCAAGATCAGAACAACTGATTCAATTCAATCATCCGGAAAAATACCGGACTTCAGAGTGGTATACCGGGCATGGAGAAATTACGGCTAGCGGTGATGGTCGATCGTTTGAGATTTCTGCAACCTACTCACTCAAGGCGCGTGTTGAGCTAGTCGATGGCGTTTTTGACTGTGTGAATCCAACGCTAGCCCAGGCGTATAAGAGTCGCACTCGCTGTGTGGCGATCGTGGATCAAACCGTTGATGAACTTTATGGAGAGCCAATTCGCCGCTACTTTGAACACTATGAAATCCCCTTAGAGTTGGTTGTCTGTCGTGCGTGGGAGTCCGACAAAACCCCCGATACTGTTCATCGGTTGCTGCAATTTCTTGGCAAAGACGGTTGTGATGTCTCCCGCAATGAACCCGTCCTGGTAGTGGGCGGTGGTGTTCTCAGTGACGTTGCTGGGCTTGCCTGTGCCCTGCATAATCGACGTACGCCTTACATCATGGTGGGCACAACCGTTGTGGCGGCAATTGACGCAGGACCGTCACCCCGCACCTGCACCAATGGCAATCAGTTCAAAAATAGTTTGGGAGCCTACCATCCACCCGTACTGACCCTGGTGGATCGTCATTTGTTTCGTACGCTGGCGACGGGGCATATCCGCAACGGCATGGCAGAAATCATTAAGATGGCAATCACAGACGATCCAGTACTTTTTGAGTTGATGGAACATCATGGTTCCACCTTGATGGAAACTCATTTTGCCACCCTCAACGGCAGTGAAGAGCTAGCGACGATAGCGGATGATGTCATCTATCGAGCACTGTTTTCCTACATGAAGCATGAAGGAACCAATATGTTCGAGACGTACCAGGATCGACCGCACGCCTACGGTCACACCTGGAGTCCGCGCTTTGAACCTGCTGCCAGGTTAATGCATGGTCATGCCGTCACTATTGACATGGCATTTGGTGCAAGTCTAGCGGTAGAAATGGGCTGGTTGAAACCGGAAGAGCGCGATCGCATCATCGCCTTGTGTCGTTCGCTAGGGCTGTCGGTCTACCATCCCATTTTAGAAAACGTTGAGCTGATGATTGACGGGCAAAAGAATATGCGGCGGAAGCGAGGCGATGGCGGCTTATGGGCACCCCTGCCGATGGGCATTGGCTCCTGTGATTATGCTCAAGAGATATCGTCAGACTTGCTGCGCGCGGCGATCGCACGTCACAAGCAGTTTTGTGCCGCTTTGCCGGATCGCGGTCAAGGCAAAGATATGTATCTCACTGATCTCGGTCTTGAGTAGGAAACAACGATGAGTGAATCACTAAAACCTGTTGCCGCAAGACCTGTAACTCCTTTGGGCCTTGTGGTGCAAAAGCTGGAGGCAATCCTCCAGCTTGCAGAGCAGAGTAACCCAGCAAACCCATTGATGGCACCGCTTCAGGAATTACATGCCCTGGCAGCCGGAATCGATCCCTATCTAGAGCAATGTACAACCCCTGACTCACCTGCCCTGACGGCTCTAGTCCAGCAAACAGTAACAGAGGATTGGAGCCAACACTTTTCAAACGGAGCGACGGTGCGCCAGTTGGAGCAAGAGATGCTTTCGGGGCACCTGGAGGGACAAACCCTGAAGCTATTTGTCCATATGACTCAGGCAAAACGGATCTTGGAAATTGGGATGTTCACTGGCTACTCGGCACTGGCGATGGCAGAGGCATTACCGGATGATGGCTACCTTGTTGCCTGCGAAGTCGATCGCTATGTGGCAGATTTTGCCCGCAGTTGCTTCGATCGTTCTCCCCACGGTCACAAAATCAAGGTGGAAGTAGCTCCAGCGCTAGAAACCTTGCACGGTCTAGCCGCGACGGGAGTAACCTTCGATCTCGTCTTTATTGATGCGGATAAGCAGGAGTATGGCGAGTACTTCAAACTGTTGTTAGAGGGGGAACTATTGGCTCCCAATGGCGTGATGTGTGTGGATAATACGCTCCTTCAAGGGCAACCCTACTTACCATACGAGCAGCGCACTGCTAATGGAGAGGCGATCGCTCAGTTTAATCGTGCTGTGGCAGATGACCCGCGTGTCGAACAAGTGCTGCTGCCAGTGCGAGATGGTTTAACCATCATTCGACGGAAGTAAGTAGGTGGGCGCAATTAAACTGATGACCCTCATCCCCTAGCCCCTTCTCCTGCGGGGAGAAGGGGAACCGAATCTCTAGCCCCCTCGCCTGCGGGAGCGGGCTGGGGTGAGGGCAGATTGGCAGTCTTCTATTTAATTAAGCTCGTTTGCTTAGGAGTCAGAGTCGGTGGGTAACAAGCTAATTGTTCTTCTCAAAAGTATTGGTACGTTGGCACTGCTTTTGCTTGCCTTTCCCATCAATTGTGCGATCGTTCTGATTTCCCTCTTCGTGAGTTGGGTGAGATCTCCCTTTCGTCAGCAAAGCGCTGTGGAACAGCCCAAAACGATCTTGCTGACGGGCGGAAAAATGACGAAAGCACTGCAACTGGCGCGCTCTTTTCATACAACCGGACATCGGGTAATTCTGGTCGAAACGCACAAATATTGGCTCTCAGGGCACCGCTTTTCTAATGCAGTCAGCCACTTTTGTACCATACCCGCACCTGAAAAAGATCCTGACGGTTACTATCAAGCGCTACTTAATCTGGTTCAACGAGAAAAAATTGATGTTTTCATTCCTGTATCCAGTCCGGTTGCTAGCTATTACGACGCGATCGCTGGAACGCGACTATCGCCCTACTGCGAAGTCATCCACTTTTCTCCTGCCATGACGCGCCTCTTGGACAACAAGTTTTCCTTGTGTGAGCAAGCACGTTCCCTGGGGTTATCTGCGCCCAAAGCCTTCTTGATTACCAATCCACAGCAGATTCTTGCGATTGACTTCACTGCCGATCCCCGCCAGTACATTCTCAAAAGCATCCGCTACGATTCCGTCTCTCGACTGGATTTAACCAGATTTCCCTACAAGGGGATGGCAGAGTATGTGAAA
>JACMKO010000544.1 GCA_014380065.1 Leptolyngbya sp. ES-bin-22
CTGGGTCAGTTCCTATGCCCCAAATCGAGCACCCGCCTACGTGCTTCGCATTACTGAGAAACGCCAATAGAGCTACAGGGACATTCCTGCTTAACCCGGCAGTAAAAGACCCGACCTTATATAAGTGAGTTTTGATTTCGCTCCAACTCACAAATATCTGAGTGCTCAACTCACGACTGGCTGCGTACTGAGCGGAGTCGAAGCACGATCACGACCGCTGCCAGCACCACCGTTGCCAGCCTAATCTAGTGCCCTAACGAGCTGATCGCTGACCGCTGACGGCTTTGAACTTATCTTTTCACAACCCCTGAACTGTCAGGGCAATCATTCGCGATGGCAGAACTCAGTTGCCTTGTTCCCAATAAGTACGTTAAATTTAGTTAACAATTGTTCTCATACAGGAATGGTTTGACTTGCTGCGATGCGATCGTCTCCCTTAGGAGCGGCATCATAGGTTTAGAAAAAGGTATCAATTCACTACTGGTTTACTGAAATTAATGAGATCTTGTCGGTGATTAAACTCCCTTTATATCGACATCAAACCGCTTTAATCGTATTGAGAGGGCTCTAGCGTATGAAATTTTCTTGGCGAACAGTCTTGCTGTGGACATTGCCAGCCGTCGTGATCGGGTTTTTCCTCTGGCAGGGGTCGTCTCTGAGCACTCCTACCACTATGGCGGGGAGCAACACTGCCAGCACCCGAATGACCTACGGGCGGTTTCTGGAGTATCTGGATGCCCACCGAGTCACGAGCGTTGATTTTTATGAGAACGGACGCACGGCGATCGTTGAAGCCGTAGATCCTGAACTGGATAATCGCTTACAGCGCTTGCGCGTCGATCTGCCTGGAAACGCCCCAGAAGTGATTACTCGCCTCAGAACCGACAAGATTAGCTTCGACTCTCACCCTGCTCGCAATGATGGTGCCATCTGGGGGCTTTTGGGCAATCTGATTTTTCCAGTACTGCTGTTGGGTGGGTTATTTTTCTTGTTCCGTCGCTCTGGCAACGTTCCGGGTGGTCCCGGACAGGCAATGAGCTTCGGCAAATCCCGCGCTCGCTTTCAAATGGACGCTAAAACGGGCGTGATGTTTGACGACGTGGCAGGCATTGAAGAAGCCAAGGAAGAACTGCAAGAAGTCGTGACGTTCCTCAAAAAGCCTGAACGTTTTACGGCTGTGGGCGCACGCATTCCCAAGGGTGTGCTGCTAGTCGGTCCCCCTGGAACGGGTAAGACCTTGCTGGCAAAAGCGATCGCGGGTGAAGCGGGCGTACCGTTCTTCAGCATCTCTGGCTCAGAATTTGTCGAAATGTTTGTGGGTGTGGGTGCTTCTCGCGTCCGCGATCTTTTCAAGAAAGCGAAAGAGAACGCGCCGTGCATCATCTTTATCGATGAGATTGATGCAGTAGGACGGCAGCGCGGCGCTGGCATTGGCGGCGGTAATGATGAGCGAGAGCAAACCCTCAACCAGTTGCTCACCGAGATGGACGGCTTTGAGGGCAATACGGGCATCATTATCATTGCGGCAACGAACCGTCCTGATGTACTGGATTCGGCGCTGCTGCGTCCCGGTCGTTTTGACCGTCAGGTAACCGTCGATGCACCCGATATGAAAGGTCGCCTGGAAGTCCTTCAGGTTCACGCCCGCGATAAGAAGCTGAGTCCAGAAGTCTCGCTGGAAGCGATCGCTCGTCGAACCCCAGGCTTCACTGGGGCTGACCTGGCGAACTTGCTCAACGAAGCAGCCATTCTCACTGCACGTCGTCGTAAAGAGGCGATGACGATGCTGGAGGTTGATGATGCCGTCGATCGCGTCGTCGCAGGTATGGAAGGCACGCCGTTAGTGGACAGTAAGAGCAAGCGGCTGATTGCGTATCACGAAATTGGTCATGCGATTATTGGCACATTGGTTAAAGATCACGATCCTGTGCAGAAAGTCACCTTGATTCCTCGTGGTCAGGCGCAAGGGTTGACCTGGTTTACGCCAGGAGAAGATCAAACCTTGATTTCGCGATCGCAAATCATGGCGCGGATTGCAGGTGCTCTAGGTGGACGTGCGGCTGAAATTGTCATCTTCGGTGATGCTGAAGTGACAACAGGCGCAGGTAATGACATTCAGCAAGTCGCTAATATGGCGCGTCAGATGGTGACTCGCTTTGGCATGTCAGATCTGGGTCCACTTTCACTGGAAAGCCAGCAAGGTGAAGTGTTTCTGGGTCGCGACTGGATGACCCGCTCAGAATATTCTGAAGAAATCGCGTCTCGCATTGATGCTCAAGTGCGCGTGATCGTTGAGCATTGCTACGATGATGCCCGTCGCATTATCCGCGAGAATCGCACCGTCATCGATCGCCTGGTAGACCTGCTGATTGAGAAGGAAACGATTGATGGCGACGAATTTCGACAGATCGTTTCTGAATATACAGAGATTCCTGAGAAAGACCAGTACGCTATCCGTATCTAAAGCTCGAAACTCTCAGTAAGTAGTTGAACGGGGGCGATCGCATCATCGCCCCCATTTTTATGTTTTTGTTTGCCAGACGCTATAGCTGATGGGATATCGGTAGGCATTGAATCGTTTGTCCCGTTTGAGCAAAATGCTTTGGTACTGCTAGATCCTCCTGTCGCAGAATTTGGTTGTCCGCTCCCAAGAGGCGCAGTTCACAAATGCCAGTAGCTCCAGCAGAAAGCAGCGCAAACACCCCATTACTGCTTTCATCGCGCATGGTCTTGCCATTGTCAAACGTTGCTTCTACAGCCACGACCTTAGGCTTGAGCACTCGACCATACAGGATTGTGTAAGGTGGTTCTTCAGGCTGAGAAGAACCACTCATGCGGTGCTGATTTGAAGAGCGACTAATCCCATACTCCACCAGTTGCTCTGATGGCACTGACTCATTTGCTGTGCCATAGCTGCTGCCGCCGCTCACCTGCCAGGTGGTGCCAGTCCGCTTGACAACCTTATGTCCAAACATGGGACGCATCATAGACTTGCCAGCATTGATGGGACAACGGGCGCTGTAAAGCACAATCACACCTTGAGACCAGGTTTGCGTGCTCAAAACCTTAAAGCCTTCTGCCTTTGCTGTCTCATCAGTCGGGCAGCTAACAGTCTGATCAATCAGGTCTTTGGGTGTGGCAGTGAGAAGGGACGCAAGAGCACAGCTTGAGGTGGTGAATGCCAAAAGCCCAATAACGCAGGTCAGCAACCGTTTCATGGTCTGTTGTTAGTATGAGTGCGATCGTCTGGCTCTGCAAACGCTTACCCTCAAGTTTGCCCTTGTCGCCCAGAAAGTTACCTCCCTCCGAAGGCAGTTTGTCAAGCATCAGCAGCATCTTGGAACACAGCCTGACAAACGGTTGGGTGTCAGCTTTCACTATTGGCAGAAGGCAAGACGAAGCAACCAAGAAAGCCCTGTGTTATGTGAGGCAGCATTGGGCTATTGTGATCAACAGTGACCTTTTCACACCGTCTCAAACCATGACCGTAGCGCCCTCCCACAGAAAGGCGAAAGCTCTTAAGCCTAATAGCCGCCGTCCTGCCAAAGAACTGTGCAGCGAATGCGGTCTATGTGACACTTACTACATTCACTACGTCAAAGATGCCTGTGCCTTCTTGCATCAGCAGATTGCCGAGTTGGAAGCGCAAATCCACGATCGCAGCCGCAATCTCGATCAACCCGACGAATGGTATTTTGGGGTCAGCCAGGACATGATGGCGGCGCGTAAGATAGAACCCGTAGCAGGCGCACAGTGGACGGGCATTGTTAGCACGATCGCCATCGAAATGCTCACTCGCGGCATGGTCGAAGGTGTGGTTTGCGTACAGAATACAGAAGACGATCGCTTTCAGCCTCAGCCTGTGCTGGCGCGTACACCAGAAGAAATTTTGGCGGCAAAAGTGAATAAGCCCACGCTCTCGCCAAATTTATCGGTGCTAGAAGAAATCGAGCAGTCTGGTATGAAGCGGCTGTTGGTCATTGGGGTTGGTTGCCAAATTCAAGCGCTGCGGGCAGTAGAAAAACAGTTGGGTTTAGAAAAGCTCTACGTCTTAGGCACACCCTGCGTCGATAACGTGACCCGCGCCGGACTGCAAACATTCCTGGATACCACCAGCCGATCGCCCTCTACTGTGGTGCATTACGAATTCATGCAGGACTTTCGTGTCCACTTCAAGCATGAAGATGGCTCTGAGGAAACGGTGCCATTCTTTGGCTTGAAGACCAACAAGCTCAAAGACGTATTTGCACCGTCGTGTATGAGTTGTTTTGATTACGTTAATGCTCTGGCTGATCTCGTGGTGGGCTACATGGGCGCACCCTTTGGCTGGCAGTGGATTGTCGTGCGGAACGATCGCGGACAGGAAATGCTCGATCTGGTGCGAGATCAGCTTGAAACGCAGCCCGTGATGTCGCAGGGCGATCGACACGACGCAGTGCAGCAGAGTATCCCCGCCTACGACAAAGGTGTGACATTACCCATGTGGGCAGCGAAATTAATGGGTGTCGTGATCGAAAAAATTGGTCCCAAAGGGTTAGAGTACGCTCGTTTTTCGATCGACTCTCACTTCACCCGCAACTACCTGTACGTCAAGCGCCACTACCCTGAAAAGTTAGACGCGCACGTGCCTGAGTATGCAAAGCGCATTGTGGCGCAGTACAAATTGCCAAAGACATAGGTTTTGCGTGTTGTGTGAAGGCTTCTAGTACCACTCTGGCTGGCACACCTCACACAACCTTGCAGGATGCTGGTGTGCAAACGTTTCATCCTTTTGAAACTGTACCTCACAGGAATAAACCACTCCGGGAACGTCCGGTGCGGGTGGCAAAAACACGCCGTCAATTTCAAATTGGGCGCTTTGACGGCAGCGGAATCAAAACTATCGTTTTGAGCGGTGGTCGGTGGATCATCCAACAGTTTGAATAGTATAGCGATCGTCACAACGTTTAGGACATGGGGATCAAAGGGGGTGCTGGGGTTCTACCCCTGCACCCCGTCCTAACCCATCTATCTATGGCTATAACGTTGGAGATGGCTGAAAACAAGGTGTAGAAAATTGAATCCCGTCGCATGGTGAACCTGGTCTAGCGCCCCTGTAAGATCTGAGCAGCGGTTAGCTCCAAGCTACCTAGCAGTGGCGAAACGATCGCCCGATCGTCTATATACACCGTTTCTTCGTACAGCCCTTCGACCCACTCCAGCACGGTTACCTTTTGCTGCATCGGATCAACAATCCAATATTCGGTAATGCCTCGTGCGGCGTATTCGGATCGCTTGTAGCGGTAAGCTCGCGTCTCCTGCTTTGGGCTAACCACCTCAACCACAAGCAAGGGTGGCGGCATCTCTGGCATGATGGTTGATCGGGTGGCTCCTTCTAGAGCGATCGCCAGTGCCTCAGACAAGATCATCACGTCAGGGAAGCGTGTCGTCGCTCGTGAGCCGCTGACCACAATTTCAGCGCCAATCCTCAAGCGATAGGGTGGAATGCCCTGTTGCAGAAAATAAGCAAAAAGCAGCGAGGCAATCCGCTGGTTGAGATCACTTTCGGGCGGCATAACAAGCAATTCTCCATTGACCAGCTCATACCGAGTGTCTGTGCCATCATCGAACTTAAGGTACTCTGCAAGCGTCATGAGTTGGGATGCAATGTTTTGAGCTGCCAGGGTCATTGTTGCTCTCACCTTCCATCATGTTGAGTCCGGTGTTTTCATTATGCCAGCGTTTTCTCTCGTGCTTTGATGCTCGATCGAGAGGGCTTGTGCGATCGCCTTGCTGAGCGCTTTCGCACCAAACGACAGACCTTTCAACACTGCAATTTCAAGTACTCTGAAACGCCTGACGCTGTGCCTCTAGCAACTCCTGGATGCCCTTTTCGGCAGTATCCAGAATGCGGTTGAGTTGAGCGCGGCTAAAGCTGCCAGTTTCGGCAGTGCCTTGAATTTCGATTAGCTCCAGTTTTTCGTTCATGACGA
Organism: Leptolyngbya sp. ES-bin-22; assembly: GCA_014380065.1. Lineage (GTDB taxonomy): Bacteria > Cyanobacteriota > Cyanobacteriia > Leptolyngbyales > Leptolyngbyaceae > Stenomitos. Next base: position 5,973 of record JACMKO010000544.1, read on the forward strand.
CATTGCAGTCAAGCTCGGCAGCTACGTCTTCGGGATAGTTGAGGTCGAGCATAGGTTCATCTTCAAGCAAGCCCACAGATACGGCAGCGACCTGATGGATAATGGGCGATCGCTCCAGTTCCCCTTTAGCAACCAACTGATCCAGTGCATCCTTCAGCGCGACAAAACCGCCTGTGATCGAAGTCGTTCGCGTGCCAGCATCGGCTTGCAGCACATCCGCATCCACAACGATCGTGCGTTCGCCCAGGGCTGTCATGTCGAGGGTCGATCGCAGGCTGCGCCCAATCAACCGCTGAATTTCTTGCGTTCGCCCCGATAGCTTCATCAATTCGCGTTCCTGCCGTTCGGGGGTTGCACCTGGCAGCATCCGATACTCTGCCGTGAGCCAGCCCTGCCCCTTCCCTTCTAAAAAACGCGGCACTTTCGGCTGGATAGACACGTTACAAAGCACCTGTGTATCGCCACACTTTGCCAGCACAGACGCTGCTGCAAACCGCGTAAAGTTGCGCTCGAAGCTTACTGGACGTAGTTGATCCGATCGCCGACCATCGGGACGCTGCCAAACCATTGTGTGCCCTCAAAACCCCTGATACAGAATACAGGAGTCAGGAGGCAGAAACCAGGAGGAAGAGCCAGGGAGCAGGAGAGTGAGAAACCGCAGAGCCGCAGCGATTTAACTCAAAACTCTCCTTGCGTCCTTGACGGACTATTACATATAGTGTTTTATATGAGGAAAACGCTTGAAAGAACGCTAGATTCTCAATAATTCAAAAACACATAAGACAACGTTGATACAGGTTAATTGTTACTAGGACACGACTTATGGTTTCACAGATCGAAACCCCCTCACTGGATGTCGCTCAGCTCACGCATCAAGTTGAGGGTTTGGTACAGGTCTTTACCTGTTCGCATCGCAGCTTTTTTACCAATGTGATGGCGCAAGCGTTGCGGATTGCAGGGCAGGGAACACCTGTGCTGGTGGTGCAGTTTCTTAAAGGCGGCATTGGTCAAGGCTACGAGCATCCGGTGCAGTTAGGGCAAAACCTGGATTGGATTCGCTGTAATTTGCCGCGCTGCATCGATACGCCACATCTGGACGAGGACGAGATGCAATCTCTCATGGCACTCTGGCACTACACGCGATCGATCGTTCTTGAAGGCAAATACGAGTTGGTAGTGCTGGATGAACTCAGTCTGGCAGTCAATTTTGGGCTGATTGCTGATACCGAGGTGCTGTCATTCTTGAAGCAACGTCCGCGCCACGTGGATGTCATTCTCACGGGACCCGAAATGCCACGATCGCTCCTCGACGTGGCTGACCAAATCACCGAACTCCGCCGCAGTCATCAGCCTTAAAAGCAAGAATCATTCTAGCCGTCAGTGATAGTCTGCTTTTGATCGATTTTTGTACCGATCGCCATTCAACCAGTCTCACTCTGTGAATTCGTTGACATGACAAAAGATAACCTCAGCCTGACTGTCCTAAAGCAATACCTGAAAGACTGTCCTAAGGAAGAACTCGCTAACGATATTGTTGAGCTTTGCAAGCGGTTTCAGCCTGTTAAAGACTATTATCAGGTCAAGCTAAGTCCTGAAGACGAAACTCACATCATTGCGAAATATAAGCAAATAATTGAGAAGGAATTTTTTCCTGCTCGTGGCTATGGTAAAGCGCAGCTTTCAGTGGCAAAAAAGGCAATTTCTGAGTGCAAAAAGGTGTGTAAAAATCCGGTCAACATGGCAGATATGATGCTGTTTTACGTGGAGCAGGGCGTGAAATTTACAAATGCCTATGGTGATATTAGCGAGCCTTTTTACAACAGCATGGAAAGTATGTATGGTAGTGCCCTCAAATGGATCGTGAACTATGACATTCAAGCCCTTTTTCAGCCGCGCTGTCAAAAAATTGTCAAGGATACATCTGGCATAGGGTGGGGCTTTCATGACACACTTTTGGAGCTTTATGAAGAGATCTATGAGTCGTAGCAACTGTCATTTGAGGGTGCGAGCGTTGTTTGATTGATGTCGGTGATGACTCATTGTTCTATCAGGTAAATTTCTATGATTAAAAAC
>JACMKO010000545.1 GCA_014380065.1 Leptolyngbya sp. ES-bin-22
CATTAACCGTCTTAAGTTTTTCTGGTATGACGCGCTAAGCAATTACACCAATGAACGATCGCTCTACCTGCAAACGATCCGCAATCAGATCGAAGCGGCTTGGCAGGCGTGGGAACTCGCGCAACTGGATGTAGCAAGCTTGAAGCGCCTGGACGTAGTGGAAGCCTTACGCGATCGGGCTGCTGCTGACTTGGAGCCTGAACTTTCAGAAACAGGGCGCTATTTTCGGGATGATATGACCCTGGCAGGCTACCGTAAAATGCTGGAGATCGCGTCGCTCGACGGTCTGGTAGAAGCCAGTCAACTTTCCCGTACCTTGGGCGGCGTTGCTAATGAGATCCACAGTGTGATGACTCGCCTGCTAGTAGAAGAGTATGGGACTGGCAAGCTGTCACGCAAGCACTCCACCTACTTCACCACCATGCTGTCTGAGTTAAGCATGGACACCGAGCCAGAGGCATATTTTGATGCTGTGCCCTGGGAAGTTTTAGTCACAATTAACCACAGTTTCTTACTATCTGAGCGTAAGCGTAATTACCTCCGTTACGCTGGTGGATTGCTTTATACAGAAGTCTCTGTCCCTGCTGGCTTTAGCCCTTACCATGCCGCCGCAGGACGGCTTGGCTTATCGGCTGCTGCCATGAGCTACTGGACACTGCACATCAAGGTAGACAAACTACACGGTCGCTGGATGCTTGATGAAGTTGCCTTGCCTCTAGTGGAGCACTATCCCAACGATGCCTGGGAATTAGTTTTAGGGTACGACCAGCAGCGTTTGATGAGCGATCGCGCTGGAGAAGCTGTTGCTGCTGCAACAAAGTTGGCGGACAGAGAGGGATAATACCAAATCAATGAGCAAAGGCTACAGATCTTGCCCTCATCCCCAACCCTTGTATCTTGGGAGCAGAGAGCCGCATTCAAAGTTCCTCTCTCACAGCAGGGGGCTTAAAGCCTTTAGCATACCAGAAAAGGGCGAGGGCGTATCTGTAGCGTTTATTGCGAGCTTGGGTATAGGGGGCAGAATCGGCACGTCCAGTGCTGCTCTCAACACGTCCCATGACACCCTTCCCCGTGTGACCCTGGTAAGATAAAGAAGGATGAACAATATTTAACAAATTTGACTCATGTCTTCTCTTGGCAATTTGCGTGATCTCTACCAGCAGGTCATTCTAGAACGCTATAAAAAGCCTCGACACCGTGGCAAGACTGATCCGGTGGATCGTCACCACCGTGGGCACAATCCCTCGTGTGGTGACACGATCGAGCTAACAGTGCAGCTTAACGCCACGGGCGATCGTATTGAAGCTGTCAAGTTTGAAGGAGAGGGGTGTGCGATCGCGATGGCATCAGCCGACTTGATGGCAGAAGCGATGCGGGGACACACGCTTGATGAAGCGCTCCAAATGGTGCAGCGCTTTCAAATGATGATGCAGGGCAAAGATGAATTTCCGTCAGAAATGCGTAAGCTGAATGTGATGCAGGGCGTATCGCAGTTCCCTGTACGCATTAAGTGCGCTACGCTGACCTGGCACACGCTCAAAGCAGCATTAGAGGCTTCTGATGAAAGCCAGACAAAGGGCTTTGTTAGCAATGAAGAGGTTGCTTAAGTCGAATTTGTTGACTGAAATTTAGAAGATGTTTCAAAAGTCCAGATCTTTGTGGCTTTTGCGATCAAGTAATCCTTTGGAGACGCTATGCGGACACTAGCAAAGCGTGTCTGTTTGAGCGACTTTTACAGGTTACAACGCTGAAATGGGAGACATGCAAGCGCAGGGAATCGAATATTCCTGCGCTTTTGTCATGCAAATGCATGGTCAGCTTTAAGTAACGAGACATCATAAAACCCGAACAAGCTGCTGACGGAAGCAATCTTAGAGCGCTTCAACCTCTTGGCTCAAAACGAGATTGAAAGGACGACCGAGCCCACTCTGCATGATGTCGAGCAACACAGCCTCATCCGAGCGTTACATTAGAGCTGCTGTTAAGAAGCATTAAGTTCACAGCGGTTCGACTATGTAGAGACACGATTGTTACAGTTTTTTGCAATCCCAACCCTTGAAAATGCCGTTTTTCAAGCATAAACTCTTCTAGTAATTCATTCATCGTTATATTTACATACATAACGTAATGAGTAATTTAAGAAGCCAGTGATAGTATTTAATTACTCGGATAAGTGAGCATTTAGCTCTTCATAAAACGTGTTCTTTAAAGCTCTTATTTTTAGGGCTAAGGAGTTGAGAGTTATGATTTTTGATGATCTTGATAACATTGAAGTTAAGCCAGATACCCGCAACCACAGAGGCTGTTTCGTCCAAGAAGCGTCCTACAAGTTGGTAAACATCGATCGTGCGGGCTGGGCATACATCTGCATGAGTGATGCTGTTTGCCACTATGTCGATCCCGATAACTTGCGGCGGATGGCGGCGATCGAGCTTGATAAGGAACTTGCGCAACTCTAGAAATATAGAGGACTGACAGTGAATAGGCGTGTTAGATGGCTGGTCTTAAACCTAAATCAGCCATCTTTTTTTTGCTATGATTAACTACGATACTTTCGGTGATAGTTCTTAGGGTCTAATTCTAAGCATTGGATTAGTTGAGTACTTATTGGTCAGTCAACGTTCCATGTCTTTAATTGACCTTTTAACCGCCATGAAATTGATGTCGTATTTCAACGTTGTTCTATGAAAGCTCGATTGCTTCAGTGGCTGAATGTGGCGTTAATGGTGGATTTGTTTCTTGTTTTGTTCAGCTTCTTATGGCTTGCCGTTGCTGTCACGGGTCGAGCCGCTAACGTGCCGCTTGGGCTAGAGCTTTGGTACAAGCTTTGGGAGCCTGTGTTCACACCAGCGCTGGGTATCTTAATGGCAGGTGCGCTTTTAAGTGGTGTCATTAGCTGGGTCACCAAGTGGTGGCATGAGCGATCGACTGGTAATCTTTGAGATGCCTAGCCCAGGATTTCTGCGATCGCCTGCGTCAATATTGGGTACCGATACTCAAAGCCGATCGCTTGCGTGCGTTTCGGCATTACTTTCTGCCCTTCAAGCACGACCTTTGCGCCGTCACCTAACAACGCTTCGAGTGCAAAACTCGGTACTGGAAGCCAGGAGGGTCGCTTCATCAACGTTCCTAACGTGTTAGAAAGCTCAGCCATGCGAACCGGGTTGGGAGCTGTTGCATTGTAGACTCCCTCAAAATCGGTTTGGGTCAGCGCTTGCAGAATCAAGCTCACCAAATCTTCGCGATGAATCCAGGAAAACCATTGTTTACCTGTGCCGATCGGTCCGCCAGCAAACAGCTTGAACGGGGGAATCATTTTCGCGAGCGCTCCACCATCCCCTAGCACAATGCCAATGCGGACAATCACTAGCCTGAGTCCAGCTTGCTTCACCTTCTGCGCTTCGGCTTCCCATGCCTGACAAACGTGCGCCAGAAAGTCATCACCAGAGGCGCTGGTTTCATCAAACGTTGCGGTTTCGCTGGTGCCGTAATAGCCGATCGCAGACGCATTGACCAACACTGAGGGCTTTGATGCCGCTTGCGCGATCGCTTCGACCAGTTTTTGCGTCCCCACTTTCCGACTGTCGAGAATCATTTGCTTGCGCTCTGGTGTCCAACGGCTTTCGGCGATCGGCTCTCCGGCTAAATTCACTACACCATTGCAGCCTGAAAGTGCGTGCTGCCAATCACCTGACTCGGTAGGCGTGAAGCCAATCACTTCAACGTTAGGAAAAGCAGCGGCGGGAAACAGTCGTAACGCTTGTTCGGGGTTACGGGTAAGCGCAATAACCTGATGTCCGTCTGCCTGCAAACACTCCATTAAGCGACTGCCCACAAAGCCAGTTGCACCCGTAATGGCGACTTTCATGCGAAACCTCTCGATGCGATCGTAAACAAGGATAGGAAACAGAGATGGGGTAGCATTCTAGAAATGTGGCTGCACGTTTGCAGAGACGTTACACATAACATCCCTACAAACAGAAAAAAGTCTGATCACGCTTAAAGCACAGTAAAGCGGCAATTTTTAGTATATCGGAGTTCCTAAAACCTTGTAGAAGGTTGAAATGACGCAGAATTGCCTCTGTGCGCGATCGACCCTCAATTTCCACTACAGTGAAAGTATACAGACCCATTCACGCTCCTGATTGCTTCGATGACCGTGCCACCTTGGTTCTCTACTCTGCCACCGCTCTGGCTGCAAATTGGGCTTACCGGAGCCTGGATTGTCTCGCTTGGCTTGCTGGCAGAATGGCTGCATCGCTACACCCCTGTAGAACCGGAAGTGGTTCGCAAGGTTGTCCACATCGGCGCAGGTAATGTTATTTTGCTGGCATGGTGGTTGCAGGTACCAAGCTGGCTGGGCATTGGTGCTTCTGTATTGTTTAGCGCGATCGCCTTCCTCTCGTATCGCCTGCCCCTCCTGCCCAGCATCAATGGCATCGGTCGCAAAAGTCTGGGTACATTTTTTTACGCCGTCAGCATTGGCATTTTGATTGCCTGGTTTTGGTCGATCCAGCAACCTCAGTACGCTGCGTTAGGGGTGCTAGTCATGACGTGGGGTGATGGCTTAGCCGCGCTCATTGGACAACGCTTTGGCAAGCATCCTTACAAACTTTGGGATACGCAAAAAAGTTGGGAAGGGTCGCTCACGATGGCGATCGTCAGCGGGCTTGTGAGTCTCCTGATTCTGCTTGCTGTGGAGGGGAATCTCTGGCAAACGTGGGCGATCGCTCTGGTTGTGGCGATCGTGGCGGCTGGCTTGGAAGCCTTTTCAAAATTTGGGATTGATAATCTGACTGTGCCGTTGGGTAGTGCCACAGTTGCCTTTATCCTGTGTCAACTGCTGCTGCCGGGCTGAATGCGCTTGAGCCGCTTCCGCATCACCGCCTCAGCAGTCAGGTTTTGTTCATGTCGATCGCCTGGCTACGACGACCCTTTCACCAATTTTTAGCCTGTAGGGTGAGGGCAGATCTTGAAGAACATGCCAGAATCATTTGGACTTTAGGCATGGCATTTAGGTAGTGGAAACATCCTCATCCGCTTTCTAGTCCTGTTATTTTTAAGTCCTGTTTCAAGACACGTAACCACTACGCCGTTTCTGGTTGTGTTCTTTACTATAAAGCCATGCCATCTCCAGTCAAGTTGCCGACATCGACCTCTGTTGAAACGCTGCCGCTCATCAACCAGCCTGATCCAACTCAGTTGGACAACATCAAAGCTCAGTTAGATTTGGTCTTGCTGGGGCTAGAGGCACTGGCTGGAATTGGCTCTGAAGCAATGCTCCAGGCAGCAAGCGATCTGAAGCTAGAAGCACTGGTTGCCGATCGCGTTGCCTTGTGGCGGCTACGTCAATCCAGTCCGCTACGTAAGGGGCAAGGTGGGCGTAAAAAATTGGATGTTGAGGAGGCACGCGCATTGGTTTTAATTAGTTGCCATCTCGCCAAGCAGCAGGCTGAAAAAATTCGTCGTGCGGTTGCCCTTTTAGAACAGATGGCAGAACAACACCGCGAACCGCACCAAACCGCATTGCTGGGAGATTACCTCGATCGCTTCAACAACATGTACCAGGAGCGGATGGAAGAGGGGGAAAATGTGCCGCCGACTGTACTTGCAAATCTTGCCCTGAAGCTTTTGATTGATCTACTGTTTTATAGCGCTGCAAATGGCTCTCGAAGACTCTGGTTAGCGCTTATGGAGCGATCGAAAGATGGAAGCAGCTAGTCTGCACCAGTGGTTAATGACTGAAAGGCAGAAGCGATGGCAGAAATTCTAGCCCGCGAATTTAATGACTTCATTGGGTGACGAGCTTCTCCATTGCCCAAAGTCTTCAGGTTAAATCTTCTCCTCGTCCCGTCTAGCTATACGTCTTTTTCATCTCTACCCACGTTCTGCGTTCGTTTCATGCCCTATTCCATTTTGCGACGATACACGCCTCCAACCTGCACGCTAGAGATCATGGCAAAAAATTCGCCGTTGTCTCGCTGGGCGGGTCAGCTAGTGGTGAAGCAGCTTCGGTTTCAACTCACGTTGGATGATCCGAAACTACCGCAAGAACAGTGGCTGACGCTTCGTGGCGATCGCGCTCAGCTTGAAGCACTGCACGAAGCCGTTTCAACCTACGTGCAGGCGTTCCTGGAGCAATCTCAAAGTCACTTCAAGACCAATGGGGTGTCAGCATCAGATGCGACGATCGCCACATTAGCGGTCGCCACACCGCATACAGCCCGTTCAACCGGCTTACCATCTGGTGCAAAACAGATTTCCTTACACCCCAAAGGGTTGCTGACGCACAATCTTGTACTGGGAACGCTAGCGATACCCGAGAAACCTAGCGTCTTACCGTTGAGCGCTCTACAACTGTTCGATTTAGCCAACGCTTTGGATGACTACGCATCTGAACTGGTGGCGCTGCCGTTGCAGCGATCGCGTCAGTCAGCACTGTCTTCTCTACGTTGGGGGCAGCTTGCTGCGACGGGTCTTGTGGTGATCGGGCTATCTGCTTCCGTTGCCAAAATCATCGACAGTAGCCGTAAGCCAGCCTCTCCTCCAGTCAGTCAGGGAGCCAGCAGTGACCAGCTTGCGACTCAGCCTCCAGCCGTCGTAAGTCCACTGCCATCGATCGCATCGGGTCAACCATTGCCGCCACCGCCGCCGATCGGTTCAACGGTGCCTGGCAGTCCCGGCTTGCCCACTTTTCCGCTTTCGTCCTTTTCTACAGGCAGCCCCAAGGCTAACAATTCTCCCGTTGGTGCAATACCCAAGCCTGACCTGAATCGTCCTGAAGCACTGCGTCAAGATGCTGGTGGTCAGATTGCCATACTGCCTCGAACGACTGCCCCAACGATTACAACGCGATCGCAGCCCACGAAACCGATGCCATCCCTTTCTCTCAATCGAGAGTTTGCCAGCGCACCACTGAACCAAACTAGAAGCGCGGAAAGTCGATCATCGGCTAGAAGCAGCAATCAGGCTGACCAGACAGATACGGCGTTTGACACGATCTCACAAATAGCAGAAGCGAGACAGTACTTTCAGCAGCGCTGGAACCCTCCTCAGGGGTTGACGCAAACC
>JACMKO010000546.1 GCA_014380065.1 Leptolyngbya sp. ES-bin-22
AGGTAATGATGGCACTACCGTCATGGTCAGCAATCCAGTTACGGCGAATAGTGGTGCCAGTGCTATCGAATACAGACACACCAAACGCAGAGCGGGGAGAGTTTTGAGTTTCGAGTTTTGGGTTTTGAGTTGCGTCTGCCGCCTGCCTTGTCGGTGCTATCCCTAACCAATTGTTCTCAATGACCACATTCTGCGCGGGCACGTCGTCTTTGTAATACGGCGCAAAGTTAGCAGGGGTAGGGCGCTTGCTGATGTCGGGCGGCGGCAGTTGATGGGTGATGAAAATATCGGCAGGGGGCGTACTAGCAGTGTCGCGATGGGTTGAGGTAAAGCCATAGAGACTCAGCCCGCGAATGGTAATGCCATCGGCAGCAACGGTTAGCCCCCGAAAAACTTCTTTGCCCTCTGCTGGCGCGATCGCCACCACAGGCACAGGCATCGGCAGTTCATTAATCGCCGATCGCTCTGCCTGATACCCTGGTTGCGTCGTACCGTCAATGAGCAAACCGGGACGCTGGAGTGCAGGTAGCACATCCACCAGACGAATTGTCGTTTGACCCTCTGGCAGTTTGAAGGCAATCTGCGACGGTGCATCACCCGTTAATGGCTCTACTTGCGATCGCTCGGCTGGCGAGAGTTTATCCAGCGGCAGCGTGCCGTTGACGATCGCGATCGCCTCCCGCAGCGTCAAGCCTTCATCCGCCTGCATTGCGCCATCCTGATTACTATTCACCGTCACCCGCAAAGACTGTGTAGCGGATACATCCGGCGCTTGCGCCGAAGCGGCACTGGCGGCTAGAGCAAGAAAAGAGGCTGTGGCAATCAATACCCTTAAGCTCCAATTACCGACTCCCGACTCCCGACTCCCGACTCCCCACTCCCGATTCCCCATCTTCTGATTCATGCCATCCTGATGCTGCTTGCTCATTTCCCTTGCCCTCCATCGACGGCAGGTTTCGCTTCTGGAGTTACGGAAGCGTCTGCTACAGGTTTAATGACCGACTCCTGTTGCTGTGGTGGGGCGATGTTGCGCTTAAAGCCGAAGACATCGGACAGTTGATCCAACTTCAGGCTGAGACCGACAAAGAAGCCGCCCCGATCGCGATCGCCAAAGTCTCGATCTTGAGCATCGCCAAAGCTGTAGCCTGCTGCCACGCGCAAATTAGGCGTGACGTAGTAGCCAATTTCCGCGACAAAGCCGACCTCTTGATAGCCGCTAGCGGGTTGCCCAATCCAGCGCACTTCGCCAGCCACATCCCAGCGGTAGCCGAGGCGATAGCTCGTGCGGAGCTGTGCCAGTGTGATGGAATTAGTGCCCAGCAGATCTCTTGCCAGGTAGGACTTGGTGTTCCGCAGCGCAAATTTGCCGTAGAACTCCCAGCGGTAGTTGGGCGCGTAGATCGCCTCCAGTGCAAACAGATTCACTGTCGAACCCGTACCGCTGCTAAACAAAAGCGTATCGGGGATATAGGAGGGATTCTGGCGATACTCATAGCGAAACAGCGCGTTGAACTTGTCGCTGCTGGGGTCGCGATACGCCAGACCCACTTTGAGGTTGATCGTGTCGCCCAGCCCAGCGCTAGTCAACAATTGATTGGCAAAATTGCCCTGGTCATAGCGTGCGAGTGCCGTCAGAGCGGGTGACAGCTTTCCAGCGGCTCCAGCAGAGATGACACTGTTGTCGCCTGCTTTAGACGATCGGTATTCGTACCGTCCCGTTGCTTTGAAGTTGGGGTTGTCCAGGTATTCCAAGCCCACGCTGTAGCTGTCGCCGCCTGTAATCCCCAAGGAGGCAGCGCTTTGTCCGACTGCAACGGGCTGAGCGAATTGCTGTCCAGCGGTTGTGTAGGCAAAAATATCGCCAAAGATGCGCTCGTACCCGATGGTTGCCCGTAGCCCAGGCGCGATTTTGATCCGGTGGTTTAGCCCGATCGCGCCTTGATTGGTCAGCCCATTCGTGCCCGTCAGGATAGAGTAGCGACCCGTAAAGGAGGTGTTCTCCGTCAGTCGTTGGTCGACGATCGTGTCCAGGCTGGTAATCGAATTGGTGCGGTAGGCGCTCGTTTCGCTGAGAAACTGCTGTGCCAACCGTAACGTCACGCCCTGCATCACTGCCCAGTCAAGCGCCACTGTGGTTCGATTGGGATAAAGCGGATCGGGAGTCGCGATGTTGGTCTCATTCTGAGCGCGGAACAGGAGCGTTCTCGCCAGCGGTACGTTCAACCGAGACACAAACTGACTGCTGCCGTTGTCTAGCAAACCTGGATCGATGCGATCGTCCCGAGTGCGCTTAACAAAATCAAAGCCGACTTCTGCTTTGCCCAGCTTTTGCAGCACGCCCACCCGAACGGTCGTCAGGCTGTTGTCTACCCGCGTTCCCGGAATGGGGTCTCTGGTGGGATTGAACAGGTCGGTTAACCCAGCAGTGGCAACGGACGTAATGCCGCGCACGGCTGAGGCAATGCCAAAGTTTACCTCGCGATCGACCTGGAACAGCAGGCTGGTGGTCGGTGTCACCTTCGCCGAAACTTCCGCCCCATAGTTGGTTTGCCCTGGCGTAAAGCTAAACGTGGCATCGTTGGAGAAGTTTTCTTCCACCGATCGGTAATAAGCTCGTGCCAGAATGCCTGGTGTCAGCTTCCCGTTCAGCTCAAGGCGATACGCATTCCCTCGGATGTTGCCCCGAAAGACAGAATCGTTGGTCGATCGAGCATACTCCGCAATCAGCCTGGTATCTTTGCCCAGTGGAATCAGCGCATCTAACCCAAACAGCGAGAAGGTAGCACCGCCCTGGTCTTCGTTCAGGTAGCTGGCGGCTGCCCAGCTTTCTAGCCCTGGTGTACGGGCAAAGTTGTACTGTACCCGTCCCGCGTAGAGGTTAGTGTCTTGGCTGGTGCCTTCGTATTGATAGGTGATGACAATGCGGCGTACCAGCGTTCGCCCAAACAGGTCAAACTCGGTTGTTTGCACGGGACGGCGGAACAGGAGTGACCCGCGATCGTAGTCAAACTCGTAGTCCTGCCCCTGGAAGAGCTGCTTGCGGTCTACCAGCGTGCCGGGGCGACCGATTTCCTCCGTTTCCAGGTAGACCAGTTCACTGCCTGCTTTTACCAACCGTCGTGAAAGGTAGTAGTAGCCGCTAGTGCCGTTGGGGGTAAGGGAGTCGCGCTGGAAGCCTTCCAGGTTATCGGCATAGAAGCCGGTAATCTGAAAATTGCCCAAGTTGTAGTTTGCCTTAAAGCCGTGCAGTTGACGGTTGGTTGCCGTGTAGTACTGCGAAGCCGTTGCCAGTTCTGGCGTGCTGTAATCGCCCCACATGGCAAAGTCCGATCCGGCTCCGGGCACCTTAGACGTGCGCTCCAGCTTGAGATACAGGCTGTCGATCGAAGGAGTCAGGTAATCCGTCGTGGAGCCATCGCCGTAGACAGGGTAGACCTGATCACACGCTTGCGTATTCCGAAACAGGTTGGTCGTGTTGTCGCAAGTCTGGTTCAGTGGACGCTGGCTGTTGAATGCACCTGTAAAGAGCCATTCGCCAATGCGCCCAGTGGCAAAGGCAGCGGCACCAAAGTCAAACCGGGGTGAACCATCGTTGAGACGATCGAGGCTCAGAAAATCTCGAAAGCTCCCATAGTAATCGGTGCCAGGTGCCCCTAAGCGTAAGTTGATTGAACCCGAGACGATGAACGGACGCAGATTGGTGATGAACTCAACCTGCGTGTACGCATCCAATTCTGAAAGTTGAGGTGAGATGCCCGCCAGCGGTGCCAGGGGCGCGGGACTGAGGACAGGCTCAGAGCGCGATCGCCCATCGTTTGCTTTTTGAATCGGCGGCAGTGGTCGGTTGGAGTCGCCTGCCTGGGATGGTTTCGCCTCTTGCAAAGCAACAGAGGCACGAATGCGAACCTTCTGCGGTGCCAGGTTGGACTGGAGTTGTGCGGTGAATTTGCCGCCGCGCGCCAATACCTGAAAGCCAGGACGTTCCGTATCTTGATCGACTCCAATAAATTTGCCCGCGCTGGCAGTCAGCGTGACGATCGCATCCTGGGGCATAACCTGACCCGCTTCGTCTGTAACCTGCCCTTCCACCGTGACGGACGCTCGTCCATCTGCTGGAACGCGTGGATCGCTGGTGGGCAAAAACTCCAGACGCGCCGCCGTTTCCTTGACTGTAACCGTTACGCTGACGGGTGTACCGCCTTCAGGCTGCACCGTTAGCGTATTCTCACCCAGTTGCAGTGGAACGTTATACCAAACTTGCGTGACTGAGCGATCGGCACCTGGCTGGATTTGGGTTTGAAGAGCAGGGTCGATCGGCGTTTTGTTCACCGTAACCTGCACTTTTGTCGCTGCTGGATACTGGACGATCAAGCTCGTCGCCCGCTCACCCGTTACGGCTGCTTGCGGTGTCAGAATGCGGACTCCAGGCACGATCGGAGCGGGTGCTGCTTCAGCAGGAAGCGCTTGAGTGAGCAGGTCGCTCGACTTAGGAGCCTCGCCACTGGGTTGATGACTCGTTTCGGACGTTGCTGCGTGTTCGACCAGTGAGAGGTTCGATGCGCTGGCAGGTTCACGATTGGCTAATTCACGGGTGTGGGCTGGGGCGATCGTGGCAACTGCACCCAACAACGATGACAGTAATGCCAGACTAAGCGTTGTGTTTCGCATCCTACCGTCCCCCTTCCTTAAAGCTAGGCGTAACGGCAAAATTCATCCGCACGGTGCTGCCCGGAGCCAACCGCACCAAGCGCGAGGCGCTATTTGCCTCAATGCGATACAAGTTGGGCGCAGTGGTATAACCAGGCAGGCTCGTCAAATCCAGCGTGCCAGTGCGAGTGCCTGAAATCACATAAGACAGTGAAAACAGCCCGGCGGCATCGGTTGTAATGCGGTTGCCGTCATCCATGAAAATGACCGCATTTGGTACTCCCGGCTCTCCAGGTTGCTGTTCACCATCAAAGTTTTTATCGACAAAGACGCGCCCAATCACAGTGCCGCAATCCGCCAAAATGCCAGGGCGAATTTGCAGTCTGTAGCTGGCAGTGTTGCTCTGCACGGGAGTGGTCGCTGTTTGCCCTTGCGCGATCGCCAGATTTCTGCCCGTACCCCGGACGGCATCAGGCGTAAGGAGCGCTGCATACACCAATGTCAGCGTTTGCTGCGGGGCAAGGGTGGGATAGTTAAACGTGATGGTGCGTCCGCTCACGGTGGGCGTTGCGATCGCCACTTGAGTCGCGCTACCACCCGTCCCCACAGAGGCACGGACTGAGCTGTTGACGAACTGCAAGCCCAGCGGCAAAGTGTCTGTAACGCTCAATGGCGCTGTCGTTGCATCACCTGTGTTTCTAATCTGCAAGCGGTACACAACGGTGTCGCCCGGTTCAGCAGCGGCACGATCAGCCGTCTTCACGATTTCCAGGCTCGATCGACTCGTCGCCGCCGTAAAGGTCGTTGGATTCGAGTTTGCAGTCCGGTCCGGTCCTCCCGGTCTGTCTTTGAACTTAGCCGAAGCAGTATTCGTGATCACAACATCGTCAGCAACAACAGGCAGAGCAGAAGAGACAATCCCTCCTAGCAAAGCCCAGGCTGCCAAGACGTGGAGATGCCCCAGTCCTCGCAGTTTTTTCAAAAAACCCACTCCTCACGCTTATCCGAAAGTCAGTTCAGTAATTACACGGAACTGATACAAGCAAACCGTCGATGCAAACCCCTGAATTAATTTACAGCAGGATTGTTCAAACGCGACAAAAAAACCGCAAATTGCCTGCTGGCTTGATTTTTGAACGTATCTAGGCAAGCATCATAAAGAATCAGGAACCAAACAGGAGCATTCCTGAATCAGTGATTCCACCTAACCCAGATATAATTATCCAGAAAAACGTAAATCCCGCAGAAAACTTGAAAAACTTAACATTTTCTGAGAAAACTTAACATTTTGTGTAGAGTACTAGCCATCACCCTTGATCTAGCCTTTGACAAGATCCCACACCTGACAGGCTTGACAGCCACATTACACAGGTGCAATTGCCGCTTTAAGGCTCTGGCAAAAGGTCTCGATCGCCTGTAGCCCCTGCGCTGGGGTACCATCAGCCAACCGCTTAACAAAGGCGCTACCAACGATCACCGCATCTGCGCCCCACTCCATCACCTGACGCGCATGTTCTGGCTGCGAAATACCAAACCCAACCCCGATCGGCTTGTCCGTGACGTTGCGTAACTCCAGCAGCAAGTCTTTCACCCGCGACTGTACCTGTGTTCGTACACCCGTCACGCCCGTTGTGCTCACCAGATAAATAAACCCCTGAGATTGCTCCGCGATCGCCAAAATGCGTTCTTTAGGACTGGTCGGCGCAATGAGCAGCGTCACCTCGATGCCGTACTCCGTCGCTGGTTTGAGCAACGTGCTCGCTTCCTCGAGCGGTAAATCTGGCACAACTAACCCACGTACCCCCGCCGCCGAAATTTGCTGCAAGTAGGTTTCAATGCCCCGATTCAAGATCGGGTTGTAGTACGTAAACAAAATGATGGGCGATCGCAAGGTTGGGCTGACCGATCGCACCAGCTCCAATACCTGATCCAACCGCGTGCCTCGCTGTAGTGCTCGCGTTGCCGCTGCCTGAATCACCGGACCATCCGCCAGCGGATCAGAATACGGCACCCCCAGTTCGATGAGGTCAGCCCCACTGCGATCGAGCAATTGCAGCGCCGCCGCTGTCGTCTCCAAATCTGGATCACCCGCTGTAATAAAGGGAATCAGCGCACAACGGGCGTGATCACGCAGAGTTTCAAAGCGTTGTGAAATCGAAGTCATTGAAGAAGTGGTTAGTGGTTAACGGTGAAGGAGTTTTGAGTTTTGAGTTTTGAGTTTTGAGTTTAATTTGACCACTGACTATCACTCTACCTTTAAGCCTCTAGCCTTCTGCCTACACTCCCTACTCCCCACCCCCACATTCCCCTTCTCCACTTCAATCTCTGCCTGGAGCTTTGCCAACTCCTCTGGTGTGAGTTCCTCTAAGCGCTTTTGCAGGACAGCGTCTTTGTAGTCTTTAAGCTGCTGATTATAGGTCATCGTCTGTGTGACCGCCCGAAACGCATAGGTGGTTACCCAACCAAGCAGTCCGCCTACCAACGCGACCTGTGTCCAGATGCCCGCACTAACGCTGTCTAAGCCTGTTCCTTGCAAAAGCAAGTAGCCAAGTCCACCTGCTACAAAAACGCCAAAACTAATCCCGATCGCATCGATCCGTCGCATGTCATGTACAGGTAATAACGCAACCGTTGCCCCCAAACGAGGGCAAACAGCATAGAAGCTTATCTGCCAGCGATCGCGGAGCCAGCCACCTGTCGCCGCTGCGGTCGGAAGTTAAGAAAGGGAGCCAGTAAGAGCAGCCCTGGAAAAAACATGAACACCAGAAAATACATAAACGCTCGCTCAAACGAACTCGCGACGTACCAGCGGGTGTTGAGGTAAAAGTACAGCGCAGCCGGGATGACCAAAAGAAAGGCACCCGCCAAAACCAGATATAGAAGCGCAACTGTGATAGCCATAGACCAATATGACAAAGGATGAAGCGGTTGCCAACATTCTACCGCCTGCCTGCCGCCAACGCCGTTTTTGAGTCTAAGGTTTTTTGAGGGTAGTTTCTAGCCAGACGCGATCGCCTAGACTACAAAGGCTTGACAGAGGTCAAAGCAATCATTTTGAGAAGGTTTAGTCGTCAACACTACATTTTTAGCTGATGGCGCACGCTAAACCACAACTGATGGCTCAACAACTTCTAAATCCCAAAGAAGTTGCACAAAAGCCCCCATTGATGGTGGAATAAACAAATGGACCAACGGTTCCAGCAACGGGGGCATGGCGGAATGGTAGACGCAACGGACTTAGATAACTGAGCCTTGATGGAGAAATCGATCAAGTGACCGCTCTCAAACTCAGGGAAACCTAAATTGAAGGATGAAGGATAAGGGATGAAGGACAAGGGATGCGGGATGACGTTTGGCATTAAGTCTAAACGGTTTCGCCCCAATACCCGAAACCCGAAACCCTATTCCCAACACGGCAATCCTGAGCCAAGCCGAAGCGATCGTTCTGAGTGACAGGTTTCAGGTTTTGAGTTATTTTTTTAACTCAAAACTCAAAACTCAAAACTCAAAACTTTTACTCTCGGAAGGTGCAGAGACTCGACGGGAGCTACCCTAACGTGCAGCCGAGGGTAAAGGGAGAGTCCAATTCTCAAAACCAGCAGATTAATCTACTGGCAGCAGCGAAAGCTGTAGGAGGATGAAAATCCGTTGACTGCAAGGTCGTGAGGGTTCAAGTCCCTCTGCCCCCATTAAATAGACAGAAGCCGGGTTTCTTCAAGAAACCCGGCTTCTGTCTATTTAGCAACTAAAGCTGATGGCAGTGTAAAGTTGCCATCGGCATTCGGTTCAAAGTCGATCGCTTGCGTCACTGCATCTAGGCTCAAAGCCCCGTAGATGTGGGGAAAGTGGTCGCCGTTTGACGCTTCATAGCGGATGTCTGACTGGACACGATCGCTCTCAATCCACAGCAACACCAGTCCAGTCTGCCCAGGAAAAAATGAATTTGCG
>JACMKO010000547.1 GCA_014380065.1 Leptolyngbya sp. ES-bin-22
ACCCACATTACCCAATTCGCTAAGGTCTTTTCGTCCAAACTACAGCAACGGTGCCACCCGCTCTACCGGGCACCAAACTGAGATAGCCTGTAAATTTGCCCTTCTTGAGTTCATAAAGCGCACCGCCTCCATAGGAATCAGTCTCATTTGCGCTATCAAATTTCTTCAAGACTGGTTGCAGCGCTTGATAAACTTGTGCGGGTGACTGACCTCCAACCGCTCGTGTCTCAGAGATCCCATCGACATAAACTTCATTTGAGGGATAATCTGGGTCTGACTTAAAGAAGGCACTTCCACTTCCTTCCACGACATCTAACGAGGTAGCAGAATTATCTGAAGAGATGCTGTACGTGGTGTCAAGCTCCTTCGCGATGTCGCCTAGTTCCTTTGGAATGCCAACTACATCACCCTTTTTGATTTTCGCCAGTTTGTCTTTGTCTAGTTTTTCGGCACCCAATAAGTAAACGATTTGTGAGCCATCGTCTATAACGCTAAGAAAGTAGCTCACGCCTCCCTTGGACACCTTGAAGGTATTTGGCTCCGACTCGTCGCTCAACGTGAATTTTTGATCAGGTAGCTCCTTCCGAAAATGGGCAACTACTGAAGCGAGAGAGGCACCACTGGCAACCCGCAAATTTTCGATGCCCTGGTAGTTAGGCACCGAACCTGGGTAATGCGGAAAGTCGGCAAAGGGGTCTTTGGTCGTGGTATCGGTTGCCTTACCTGCATCGCTAGAGCTTGGCGTTGTTGGCGACCGTGGCACAGCTACGGCAGGAGCGGCTGAAGACCTGGGACGGGTGATTTTCGGCAGTGATGGTTTTGCCAGTCTAGGTCGGGAAGCCGGTTTGGCAGTAGGCAACTGCGTAATTTTGACGGGATTTTCCTTGTCGTCCGCCTTTTTGGGCTTTTGCTCGGAAGGGAGAGGCGTGAAGAGCAGCAGCGCGTGTAGCCCGATCGCCGCAAAAAACATGGGACGAATGAGCGATCGCAAGGGCGCAGGCAACTGCTTTAAGGCTGGAAGATTTGTCATGGAGGTGAATGCAGGAATGAGAGGCGTACGGAAAGCAGTGTGTGAAAACGCAGATGGCTGATTCGCGATCGCATGACAAAAAGTGCGATCGTGAATGCTTCCTTTTGCTTGTCTTCAATCCTAATGATCAATGAGCATCATAGGTTGTCTTGAGTTCGTTTGTAAGTCATTTAGACTACTAATGACGACACCCCATTCAGATTCCCGTTGGCTGTATATCAAGGGCGTGGGCGGCATCTTGTAGAGACGTTACATGCAACGCCCCTAGAAAAGAGGAACAATCGATCTAGAGCATCACCAGCCGCAGGGGCATCGCAGTACGCGCGTTGGAACAGGATCTAGCTGCATGTAGCAAGACGGTACAACGGCTAAAGAACGGCGATGAAAAGCTCCTTAAACTAACGTTTAATTAACGTTAACCTGCTGTTACGATTCCTTTGGTTTCCACTTAACTGCTGTGGTTGTACGGTTGTCATTGTTACCCAATCTAACAATAAGTCTCTTTGTGAGGGCAAGGCAAAATGGCATTTTCTGCAACTGCATTCCGTCGCGCTGTTACTGCCTCAGCCGTAACCGCCGCGATCGCGTTCGGACCGCTGCTCACTGCGATCGCGCAGGCAGTCCCCCTAACAGGCGCTGGAGCAACCTTTCCAGTACCTCTCTATGAGCGTTACATCGCTGAATTTAAGAAGAGCAATCCCGATATTGAAGTGAGCTATCAGGGTGTGGGCAGCGGCGCTGGCATTCGTCAGGTGATCGCTGGCACCATTGATTTTGGTGGTAGCGATGCAGCCATGACCGATGAAGACATGGCTAAAGTCAAGAACGGAGTCATTTTGGTGCCCACTGCTGGCGGAGCTGTCGCAGTCGTTTACAATCTGCCCTTTGTGCCTAACCTCAAAGTGTCTCGCGAGGTGCTGCCAGACATTTTTGCTGGCAAGATTAAAAAGTGGAATGATCCCAAGATCGCTAAAGATAACCCCGGTGCAAAGCTGCCTGATTCTGACATCAAGCCTGTCGTTCGTGCCGATGGTAGCGGTACTACCTTCATCTTTACCAACCACCTGAGCGCCATTAGCTCCACCTTCAAGTCTGATATTGGTGTTGGTACAGCTCCCAAGTGGAGCGGCAACCCCCTCAAAGGCAAAGGCAATTCTGGTGTGGCTAAGGAAGTTAGCAATGCTCAAGGCACGATCGGCTACGTTGAGTATGCCTACGCTAAGCAAAACAAGCTCCAAACCGCACTGATCGAAAACAAAAAGGGGCAGTTTCTACCACCCTCGATTCGTGATACCAATAAGGCGCTGTCAACCGTAGTGATTCCTGAAAACAATCGCGTGTTTGTCGGCGATCCTGACGATGGCTACCCCATTGCAGGGTTAACCTGGCTGATGGTTTACAAGCAATATGACAGCCCTGAAAAAGCAGCGGCAATCAAAAAGTTTGTAAGCTGGATCTTGAACGATGGGCAAAACATCAACGCTAGTCTCGACTATGTGCGCATCCCTGCTAAGGATGCTAAGAGAGTGGCTGATGCCGTGAACAGTGGCGTTACTCCCTAGTCGCGATCGCTAAAACCACGTTGAAGCGTCCTCTAGTTTACTTAGAGGACGCTTTTAGATCACTAACTCAGATCCCCGGTTTCTAGCAGCGCCAACAGGCAAGCGAACCACGCTTAACGAGCAGCCGGGGATCTCACCCCAACTAAGTCGCAGATCCCCGGTGTCTGGCAGTGATCATAGACAAGCGAGTTAAACTTGGCAAAAATCGGGGATCTCAACCACTTCACTCCTCACCCCTTACTTCATGAGTTCAGCCGAACCACCCCAATCAGTTTCAGCGTTTTCTGCTAGCCAATCGACGGGCGATCGCGGTGCAGACATCATGTCAACGGATGGCATGACCTCCTGGTTCAACCAAGGTTTTGTTTGGTTGACACGAGGGTTTGCGCTGCTCACCGTCCTGATGCTGTTGTGGATGGGCTGGGTCATCTTTAAGCAGGCACAACCGGCGATCAAAGAGTTTGGCTTTGGCTTTTTGACCAGTCAGGAGTGGGATATTGCCAATGTGAAATTTGGCGCGCTGCCTTACATCTTCGGTACGGTGCTGACTTCGACGATCGCCCTTGTCCTCGCCTTACCCATTGGGCTGGCAGTGGCGCTGGTTACGAGCGAAAGCTTTTTGCCGCCCTGGGTGCGATCGCCCATTGCCTTTCTAGTCGAACTGATTGCGGCGATTCCCAGCGTCATTGTTGGGCTTTGGGGCATTTACCTGCTGGTGCCGTTTCTGCAACCGATTCAGCTCTGGCTCTACACGCATTTTAAGCAAATTCCACTGTTTAGCACGCAACCCTTTGGCTCTGGGATGCTGGCTGCTGGGGTGATTCTGGCAATTATGATCCTGCCGACGATCGCTGCCATTAGCCGCGAAGTGCTGCTGGCGATTCCATCTGACCTGCGATCGGCATCCATGTCACTGGGAGCCACGCGCTGGGAAACGATTTTCGGGGTGATTCTGCCTGCATCGGTGTCGGGCATTTTGGGTGCAGCCATGCTGGGTTTGGGTCGCGCTCTGGGCGAGACGATGGCAGTCACGATGGTCATCGGCAACTCGGCGCAGATTAGCCCCTCGCTGTTCAACGTGGGCTACACAATCCCGGCGCTGCTGGCAAATGAGTTTGGCGAAGCGTTGGATGAACTGCACATTGGTGCGCTGATGTATCTGGCGCTGATTCTGTTTGTGTTGACGCTGGCAATTAATGTTGTGGCAATTCTGATGGTGCGGGTGTTGGGCTATGGAAAATGAAGCGCTGGAATTAACAGAACCGTTACCCGTGGGTCGCCGCTCTTTAAGCAACGGCATGACCACGATCGCCTTTCTCTTTACCGCGATCGCGCTGTTGCCACTGCTGGCAATTCTACTCAAAATTTTGTGGGAAGGGGTGCCCCATCTGAAATGGGAGGTGTTGACCTCTCTGCCTGCTCCTGTGGGGCTGGAAGGGGTGCCCAATGGCTTTGCCAACGCGATCCAGGGCACCGTGATTATGGTGAGTATTGCCACGCTTATCAGTATTCCAATCGGGCTGCTGACGGCGATTTACCTCTCGGAGTTTGGGAAGGATCGCCCGATCGCACAGGCGGTTCGTTTTATGACCACTATTCTCAGCGGCGTACCGTCGATCGTGGTGGGCGTGTTTGCCTATGCCGTGATTGTGCTGAACTTCAAGTTTTCGGCACTGGCAGGCAGCTTTGCTTTAGCGGTCATCATGCTGCCGATCGTCGTGTTGACGACTGAAGAGGCACTGAAGCTGGTACCCATGCAGCAGCGCCTTGCGTCCGCCGCCCTGGGAGCCAGCGCTTTGCAGACCACCCGGACTGTGCTCTCGACGGCGCTACCAGGCATCACCACAGGCATTCTCCTCGCCGTTGCCCGTGCGGCTGGTGAAACGGCTCCACTTATTTTCACAGCACTATTTACGCAAGGTTGGTCGCAAGGCTTGCTACAGCCATCGCCGTCACTGTCTGTGATGATTTACAACTACGCCAATTCCGCGTATGTTCAACAAAACCAGCTAGCGTGGACTGCTTCGGTGATTTTGGTCGGTATGGTTCTACTGACAAATCTTCTTTCTCGCTTGCTTACCCGCAAACGCCTGACGAACCGCTAAACTATGTCATCCACCAGTACGGACGCTTTCTTCATGCACCCTGTTGATACTGCTGCTTCGTCGATCGCCACTGGTAGCCCAGCCCTGAGCGTGAAAGACCTGAGCTTCTACTACGGCAGCCAAAAAGCCGTTGAACGTATCTCAATGGATATTCACCAGGAACAAGTCACCGCCATTATTGGTCCTTCTGGCTGTGGCAAATCCACCTTCCTCAAAGCGCTGAACCGCATCAGCGAACTTGAAACAAAGGTGCGTGTAGATGGCACCGTCGAATTTTTTGGTCAGAATATTTACAGCCCACGGGTGAACCTGAATCGCCTGCGACGCAAAATTGGCATGGTGTTTCAAAAGCCAAACCCCTTCCCTATGAGCATTTACGACAATGTGGCGTATGGGGTGCGGGTGTTTGGTCGTTCCCCTCGCGCCTCATTGGATGAAGTGGTGGAAGCCGCTTTGCGCGGTGCGGCGCTGTGGGATGAGGTTAAAGATAATCTGGGCAAATCGGCATTAGGACTGTCAGGCGGACAGCAACAGCGCTTGTGCATTGCCCGTGCGCTAGCGGTCAAACCCAAAGTGCTGCTGATGGATGAACCCTGCTCAGCACTTGACCCGATCGCCACGATGAAGATTGAAGAACTCATCCATACCCTGCGGCAAGAGTTGACGATCGTCATCGTGACTCACAACATGCAGCAGGCATCCCGCGTATCAAATTACACGGCTTTTTTCAGCACGGATGAAAGCCGCATTGGTCAACTCGTCGAGTTTGGTCCTACGACCCAGATTTTCATGCAGCCCGCTGAGACGCGGACAAGAGACTATGTAGAAGGACGGTTTGGTTAGGGCAATGAGGTGAAAGGCAACGGGTAAAAAGTAGAAGACCGCTTTATACCTGATGCTGAAGTACGATGATGTTTGCAGAAGCGCGATCGACTACCATCCAGATTTTTGCAGCTACAATCTACCTACCTGTCAGACTTGCTTGCGACCTGTTCCATGACTAATCAGCCTACACCCACGACTCAGCAACTACTCGACGCGCTCCTACAGTCAACAGCGCAGGGAAACGACAAGCTGGATGCGCTCCTACAGTCGACAGCGCAGGGAAACGACAAGCTGGATGCGCTCCTACAGTCGACAGCGCAGGGAAACCACAAGCTTGATATTCTGACTGACCAGATTGGACACCTCACTGAAGTCGTCACAACTGGCTTTTCCGAACTCAAAGAAGGCTTCTCTGAACTCAGGGGCAGCTTTTCAGAACTCAAAGAGGGCTTTTCAGAGCTGCGAGTTCTCGCTCAGGAACAAGCAAAAGCTGCCAAGGAACAAGCGGCAAGTATGTCACACCTTAATGCGACCGCAGGGCGACAAGAGGAGAACATTTCGCGCCTCGCAGCGACGGTGGAGCGTCAGGCACAAATTGTTGAACGGCTGTTACCGCGCTGAGAACAGTGAAGGTGATACCAATTTAAAGCACGACGGCTACAGATCCAATCGCTAGGTAGGGGCAAGGCATTGCCTTGCCCCTACAAGATGTGTCGTCTTTTCAATTCAAATTGGTATGATTTCACTTCTGAGGACAGCAATGGGTCTGTGCTCAGCTTGCCTGCTGAAGTTCAAACCATCCAACGATGACTGAAACTTCAGCCTTGAGGAACGATCACGGTATTGCTTTATCGATCGCGCTAGGCTGGGGCTGACTTTTGGAAAAGAAGCGCCACACCCTGTAAGCGGCGAACAGCAGCACTGTAATCACTACAATGCCAGCAACGGCAGGTAGCGCGATCGCTGATACAGACAAGCCGATCGACGCAATGAGTTCGATCGTCGAGAGGATGGGATTGGTTAAACCGCCCGATGTTGCGGTCGAGCCAATGCGCAGTAGGTTGAGCAGCCCTTTAGTCAGTCCGGCAGCACCACCACCTGCGATCGCCGCTAACGTCCACTGCGCCAGCGGACTCATATCAGGGGCTGTAGCAGCCGTCACCACCGTACCCGCAACGATCGCTAACGGTGTGGCAACCGTATCGAGTAGATGATCGAACCAGGGAATGTAGTAACCTGCAATTTCTAAGCTACTGGCGACCGCAAAGGCGATCAGGGCATGATCCGTGCCGACCCACTCAACGTTTGTCGGCAAATCCAGATGTCCGACGATCGCCGCTGCACTGACCACTAACAGCGGCACAAAGACTCTGAACCCACAAGCCGCGCTCAAGCTCACGCCCAACACCAAACTAATTAAGGTATCCACACGTTCCTCCTGTCATTGCACTTGCTCTAGTAGTCCTGGCTCACTGCCCCTTACTTCAACTATTGTGACAAATTGTTCTAAATCCAAACAGCTACTCAAGGAGGACGATCGCCTCCACTCGACCGAATGTAGGGTGTGTGACTATCGGGCGAGTACTTAGGGATACAATTTGGCTATCCTCCTGAGCTAGTAGGCACCCCAGATGAATTTTTATACCGTTGTTTTAAGACAAAGTGCTGGCTACTGGGTTGCTTTGTGTCTCGAAAATGGCATTGTGGGTCAAGGTGTAACCCAGGATGAAGCGATTGAAAAACTGCAAGCCGCGATCGAGTCTTTGCAAGCGATTAATGGCATTGAATTCAGTGTGCTTCAGTCACCAGTGGCGATTAATGAACTGCATGAATTTCTGACTTTAGAGACAAAGGAGCCAACGTCAGAAGTCTATGAATTTAGGGCAGTGTATGCCTAAAAATATCCTGTCTCTTAAACCGAAGCAGCTCATCAAACTTTTAGCACAGGGGGGTTGCAGCTTCTATCGAGAAGGGAAAGGAGACCATTGTTTGTATAGACGTAATGTGGACAATACGGTGCGGGTAGTGCCAATCGATATGGGGGCGAGGGAGATGTCGCCTGCCTATGTTTTACGTATCTTTAGGCAGTTTGGCTTTGCAGATGCGGAAATCGAAAAACTTCTGAGGGGCGAGAATTAAGCAAAACCTGTTAATCGCGTCCTCAACTGGTCAGCGTTTTCGTAATGTTTCGGGGGCGATCGACATCCAAGCCGCGCTGCACTGCGATCGTGTAAGCCAGTAGTTGAAGCGGCACGACGGTCAAAAAGGGCGACAGTTGCTCGTCGATCGGTGGCAATGTGCATTGATAATCGAACATGGCGCAATCGGGCGGTTCGGTGACATTGGTAATGCCAATCAGGGGTGCCCCGTTTGTCTTCACTTTTTGGGCATTAGCAAGCATCGATTCGTAGACGCTGCCAGAAGGGACGATCGCGATCACTGGCACATTAGCATCCAGCATGGCGATTGGTCCGTGCATAAACTCGCCGCCTGCGTAACCTTCTGCGTGGATGTAAGTGGTTTCTTTGAGCTTGAGTGCGCCTTCGAGCGCGATCGCCCGGTTAATGCCGCGACCGAGCACAACGCAATCGTGCACGGCAGCAAAAGTTTGAGCGACGGTCTGTATAGTTTCGTACTCTTGCTGCAATACCGCCTCGATCTGGTCAGGCAGTGCTTGCAAGGCGGCGATCGCTTGCTGCACCTGTTGGGCTGACAGCACACGGCGACGATAGGCAAACTCCAGCGCCAAACAGCGAAAGACGACCAGTTGTGCCATGAAGGTTTTGGTTGCAGCTACGCCCACCTCAGTACCCGCCAGCGTTGGCAGCGTGGCATCAACTGCCGCTGACAGCGAACTTTCAGGCTGGTTGGTGATGCCTAAGAGCCAGGATTGAAACCCTTCCGACCGCGATCGCCTCGCTTTAACCGCGGCTAGCGTATCAGCCGTTTCGCCCGATTGGGTCACGGCGATCGTCAGCGTGTTTGTTGTTAATGGCGGTGGTGCAGAGACAAATTCCGATGCCGATCGTACCCTCGTGGGAATGCCTGCCAACTGCTCCAGCCAGTGCTGCGCAACTAGACCCGCATGGTAACTGGTGCCACACGCCACAATCTGAATCTGCGTCGCATCAGCAAGCATCGCGGCTGGCAGGCTGAAGTTGAAGGGGCTGGACGGGATCTCAGCCTGCTCACCAGTAGTCCAGTCCGGCTTGAGATACGCGGCCAAGCACGTCCGCACAACCTCGGGCTGCTCATAAATTTCCTTCAGCATGAAGTGAGCAAACCCTTGCCGATCGTGCGGGTCAGCATCAGCGTTTTGAATCGTGTGCAGTATCAACGGTAGCCTCAACGTCGTTTCTAAAACAGCGCCATCACTATACCGTAACGAATTGGTGAGAAGGGGCTTTGCGGCGATCGACCTTCTACAATAAGTAGAAACCGATCGTATGTATGCAGACATCAGAAGAAAGAAGAAGAAACTATAGTAGCTACATGGAAGAATATATGGGCGTAAATATTTTTAGGTGTTGTCTATGGATCTTGAGTTGATTGCCAGACCGCCTGACAACAATGAAAATAGCCGCAGCATTCTCTTTATTCACGGTGCATATCATGCTGCTTGGTGTTGGGAAGAGCATTTTCTAGATTATTTTGCACAGTCAGGCTATTTTGCCTGTGCTCTCAGCTTACGAGGACATGGAAATAGCGAGGGCTCAAAATCTCAAAAAGTTGGTTTCGACGACTACTTAGATGACCTCGATCAAACAATACAGAAGCTTGGGCAACGAACAATTCTAGTGGGGCACTCACTTGGGGGGATGCTTGTTCAGAAGTATATCGAGACCCATCCTGTGTCTGCCGCAGTCATCATGTCCACAGCTACACCGCAAGGATTACGTGCAGTAGGAAAACGCCTTCTGCGTCTTTATCCAAGCAAAACTCTTCAAATGCTGTTGACTGGCAATCCTGATCGTTTGTGGCATTCTCCTCAAGTTATTCAGGATGTTTTTCTACCCCATAAAATGACTCAAGCCAAGAAGAACTATTACATACAGCGAATCGTGAGCCAATCTGAATCTGGTCATTTAATGTTAAAGGAGTTGGTATCTCTAAAGTTTAATCGTCCTGTAAATCCTCAACGTGTATTGGTTGTAAAAGGGAGAAAAGATGCATTGATTCAAGATCGAGAGTGTGAGAAACTTGCCGATATGCACCAGGTGAACCCTATCTTTCTTGACCATGTTCCTCACGACCTAATGCTGGGAGAAGATTGGGGACTTGCAGCAGACACAATTTTGAACTGGCTTCAATCTGAAGGTCTGAATTAACACTGAACTCGCTAAGAATCATCCCTTTCATTGTGATCAGACGCATCACACAACGATCCCAAAGTTCTGGAACATTGCTAACTTCTTTTTGCTATTAGTTGTACACATCCAATAATTGAAAACATTAAAACGATTCAAGCTTTTAGTATTGAGACGAACCGCAAACGTCTCCCTTCAGGAAAGTCTACGATCGTTCAATTAACTGTAAAAATTGAACATCGCGCCTAGCTCTATATTCAATGCCTACAATCAAACTTAGATCACTCCTTAAAAAGGCGAGCATTGTAGAGCAGTACGTTGAGTCAGATCTCGGCTCATCTTCAAGCAAGTAAGAGAGCGTTCTTCCGCTATTCCTCACCGATGATGGCGCTGCGATCGAGCAACAGCAAATCTCTCAGGCTATTCGTATCCAATTCGGTGAGCCAGTTTTCGCCTGTGCCAATGACGTTTTCAGCCAGCGCTTTTTTGCTTTCGATGAGTTCGTGGACTTTTTCTTCTAAGGTGCCGTTGCAGACGAATTTGTGTACCTGGACGTTGCGCGTTTGCCCAATGCGAAAGACCCGATCGGTCGCCTGGTTCTCCACCGCAGGATTCCACCAGCGATCGAAGTGGAAGACGTGAGTCGCACGCGTCAGGTTTAAGCCCACGCCACCAGCTTTGAGCGACAGGATGAAGATACGTGGTCCTTGTGGATCGTGCTGGAAGCGATCGACCATTTCTTCGCGCTGTTTCCTCGACGTGCTGCCGTAGAGAAAGAGGGTTTCCCGTCCCAACTGACGCTCCAGATGCGCTTTCAGCAGTTTGCCCCACTCGGCAAATTGGGTGAAGATGAGGGCACGATCGCCTTCCGCCACGACTTCTTCGAGCATTTCTTCTAAGCGCTGAAGTTTACCAGAGCGGGTTAGAAAGGCTGAAGTATTAAGGCTAAAGGCTAAATCGTCACTTTTGTCCTTCATCCTTGAGCTTTCGTCCTTTAAGAACAGTGCTGGATGGTTGCAGATCTGCTTGAGCTTGACTAACAGCGCGAGAATGATGCCTTTGCGCTGGATGCCTTCGGCGGCTTCGATTTCGGCGAGGGAGCGATCGACCGTGTGCTGGTAAAGGGAGGCTTGCTCAGAGGAGAGTCCGCAGAAAACGGTCATTTCCTGCTTGTCGGGCAAGTCTTGAATGATATCGCGATCGGTTTTGAGGCGACGCAGAAGGAACGGCTGGACGAGCGATCGTAGGGTTTGGAGGGAGGCTGTGTCGCCATAGCGTTCGATCGGGGTGGCAAAGCGACGCTGAAAGAAGTTTTTGGGTCCCAGGTAGCCGGGATTGAGAAAATCCAGAATTGACCAGAGTTCCGAGAGGCGATTTTCGACGGGCGTTCCTGTCAGCGCAATGCGAAATTGAGCGTCAAGCTCCCGGACTGCTTTCGATTGTTTGGCATCGGGGTTTTTGATATTCTGCGCTTCGTCCAGTACGATTCCTTGCCACGCGATCGTTTGCAGGCTGGTGAGATCGCGATGAATGAGGGCATAGCTGGTGATCACGAGATCCTTTCCCTGCACCGCTTTCGCAAAGGCTTTCCCTTGCGGTCGCTTATCGCCGTGGTACAAGAACGCGGTCAACGTAGGACCGAACTTCTTCACTTCGCGCTCCCAGTTGCCCAGCACGGAAGTGGGGCAGACCAGCAGCGTGGGATATTCCAGGGTTTTCTGCTCTTTAAGATGCAGCAGAAAGGCGATGAGCTGAATGGTTTTGCCCAAGCCCATATCGTCGGCAAGGCAGGCACCCAGGCCCCACTGTTCGAGAAACGCCAGCCAGCCAACGCCGCGCGATTGATAGGGACGCAGTGTGCCGCGAAAGTTTTTGGGTGTGGGCAGTGCTTCGATTTGCCGATTGCCGCTGAGGGTCGTAATGAGTTCTTGCAGAGGACCCGATGCCTCAAAGCTGACGACGGGTAGTTTTTCGATCGTCTGCGTATCGCCCGTACTGATCCGGAGCGCATCTTCCAGAGAAAGCGCCGTCTGGTCTTTGCGGCTGGCAAAAAAGGTTTGAGCCGCACGAATATCTTGGGGACGCAGTTCCACCCATTCGCCGTTGATTTCGACCAGCGGTGCGTTGAGGGCAACCAGCCGATCGAATTCCGCTTTGGACAGGCTTTGTCCACCGATCGACAATTCCCACCGAAAGTTGAGCAAGCTTTGCAAGCCCAATCGCACCTGCCCTTTGTTGAGCTTTGCTGACTGTGCCTGAATTTTTAGCCCCAGGCGACTCGCCCACCCACCTTGATTGACCAGACTGGGCGGCAGCACTACGCCAAGCCCGCTATCCTGCAAGCGCCATGCTGTTGCTTTGATAAATTCGTATGCCTGAAGTGCCGTGAGGGAACAGTACTGCGGTCGTGGTGCCTGCAAACTGGGTTCGATCGGCGCGTAAAGGCGAGACGCAAGCCCCAAACCCATCAGCAGCGTTTCTTGCGGACGATCGATTGTCCGTCCCTGATAGCGCAACTGCTCAACTGACGTACCCCAAATCGTCGGCGCACTCACCAACAAAGTTGGATCATCCGCTGCCTGCAAGAAATATTCCAGCATCCACTGAGTCTGGCTCGACTGGGGTGGGTGTAAGTAAAGGCAGGCACGAAACAAGTTCGGCTGCACTCCCTGGTACTGTAAGGGCGCAATCCAGGTTGTCAGCGCTTTTTCTAGCGCGTCGAGACCAGCAGCATCCACGATCGCCGACGCTTGCCCCAACGCGTGTAGCCAATGCCGCACGGGGGATGCGATCGTGGACTTAGCCCCACCCAGAGCCGTGTCGCTGAAGGCAGGTAACGGTTGCCGCTGCACTGTTAACCGAACTTGAGCGTCCAACGTGCTGCTGAGAAAGGCCTGTAGGAGGGGAAGAGCGGGTGAGGGAAGAGGAGTGAGCAGCGCGGAGTGAGCAGCGCTTTGCACTACGGTGCTGGAGAGTTTTGAGTTAATTTCGCCCTCTGCTTCTGCACCGCTGCGTTTCTGCGCCTCTGCGGTCTCTTGGCCGTTGACCGCTGCTTCTTGCTCGTACAACCGACATGCCATAGGCATACGATCGACAAAATGCTTCCATCGCACCTGATCGACCGCGCTATCCAACAGCGGTTGCCAACGCGCACATCTCATACCCCTCTCCCCTCTCCCCTCTCCCCTCTTCAACTCCGGCAAAAACTTTGATCGCGCCAGCAAATCTAGGCTCCAACGGGCAGCGTGCGACCAAAAGCGCAGATCGCCGCTGAGAAAGGAGCCATCTGTATCAACAGTGCCTAGAGGCAGGGCATTGAGAAAGGTAAAGGCAGCGATCGGATCAAGGCAAAGCCCCTCGACGTACCAGGGATAAAGAAACAGGTCGTGCTCGTCTGTTGCAGCAGAATGCTGTGGCATGATCGTTCCTGCTGCTAAATCCAACTCACCATCCGCAACATAGGACGGTATGACCAACGTCTGGGTTTGCCATTTCCCAGGCATAGCTGCGATCGCTGCTACCCGTGGCTCTTCTGGTTGAGACCGCGATCGTTTTGCTTTAGAGGCATTAGCGGTGGCTAGCTCTGGCTCTAACAGCGCTTCTGGAAGCCGAAGGGTGCCCGCTTGCTGACGCGATCGCAGCTCTGCCAGTAGTTCAATCGGGGTCATGGCAAACGGATGACTCTGCACTGCTGCATCCAGTACCGATAGCCCAGTATGAAGCGCCTCCGGCTCAATTCTGCGCCAGACCTCTCCCCAGACAAACAGATAGCCAGGAGATGACGTGGCGCGATCAGCCGAGAGTCCTCCCATTTGTCCAGTTCCGTGCACTTGGGAGGGAACGATCCAACTACCGTGTAAAATTGCCATGCGCGTTAAAGAGTTTCAGACTGCTGACCTCACAGTCATAAAGAGATGTAGCGCCAACGAAGTTGCAATGCTTCGACCTAATTTCGACCTGATTTTTGATGGCTAAACAAGGTAAGCCGCATTCCTAATGTCGTCACAGACCAGAATTGCTGGCTGAAAGCATAGTTTAGCGCGCATCTTTTCTACACATTTCATTACAAAGTCAAGCGAGTATAGAGCTTGACTGCGCAAAAACTCCGGTTATCAGCAAACGCCTGAAAGTACTCTGCTTCGAGTCTTGGCTGCCATGATCGGAATTGCCTTATGCCTCTTATTGTACAACCTGAAATCTGAAGTGAGTATATAGAAGTCGCTTCAGGTTGTTTTGCCGCTTTGTGCTTCTCTCTGGGGCGAGGTCAACGCCTACAACGCTCTTTACACATAGCGTCCAGCATCCAACTTTCACTTGCCGCCGAGCTGCTTTTTCAAATCTTTTCATTTTTTAAACGCGTCACTTTTGGCGATCGCTAGCATTCAAAGCCGTAGATGAATATCAGTGCTACGATTGCGAAAGAAAACAAAAAGAGCGATAAAGAAGGATAACACACTAGATGAAAGAATTTGAGAAGTCGATATCCTTTGATGGTAGGGATATTCGACTAAAGGTTGGTTTACTCGCGCCACAGGCAGGTGGAGCCGTCCTCATTGAATCGGAAGACACTGCTGTTTTGGTCACTGCAACCCGTGCCGCCGGACGAGAAGGCATTGACTTTCTCCCGTTGCTGGTCGATTACGAAGAGCGGTTGTATGCGGCTGGACGCATTCCCGGTGGTTTCTTGCGGCGTGAAAGTCGCCCCCCCGAACGCGCTACTTTGACGAGTCGTTTGATCGATCGCCCCTTGCGTCCCCTGTTCCCCAGTTGGTTGCGGGATGATATTCAGGTGGTAGCGACCACGATGTCGATGGACAATCGGGTGCCGCCCGATGTATTGGCTGTGACGGGAGCCTCGATCGCCGTGCTGCTGGCAAAGCTACCGTTTAACGGGCCAATGGCAGCCGTGCGCGTCGGTTTGGTCGGCGATGATTTTGTCATTAACCCCACCTTCAGCGAAATTGAAGCAGGCGACCTGGATCTCGTGGTTGCGGGTACGCCTGAAGGCGTGATCATGGTCGAAGCTGGCGCGAACCAGTTGCCAGAGCAGGATATCATTGAGGCGATCGACTTTGGCTACGAAGCTGTCCGCGATTTGATTCAGGCGCAGCTAGATTTGCTGAAGGAACTGGGTATTGAGCAAGTTAAAGAAGAGCCTCCAGTAGTCGATTTGACGCTCGAAAATTTCATTAAAGAGCGCGTGACGCAACCTGTTAAGGCAGTACTCGGTCGCTTTGAGACCGATAAGGCAGTGCGGGATTCGGCGCTGGATGAAATTAAAGCATCAGTGGTTGCTGCGATCGCTGAACTTCCCGCTGAAGATCCGGTCAAAATGGCAGCCGCCAAAGCGCCCAAAGCGTTGAGCAACACCTTCAAAGAAGTCACCAAAACCCTCATGCGCCGTCAGGTCATTGAAGACAGCATTCGGGTCGATGGTCGCAAGCTGGATGAGGTGCGTCCCATTTCGTGCCGAGTGGGTGTCTTGCCACCGCGCGTTCATGGCAGCGGCTTGTTTAACCGAGGGCTAACGCAGGTGTTGTCGGTCGTCACGTTGGGCACTCCCGGTGACGCACAGGAAATGGATGACCTCCATCCCGATGAGAAGAAGCGCTACCTGCACCACTACAACTTCCCGCCCTACTCTGTAGGTGAAACGCGCCCGATGCGATCGCCCGGTCGCCGCGAAGTCGGTCACGGTGCCTTAGCCGAACGTGCGCTCATTCCCGTCCTACCAACGAAAGAAGACTTTCCGTATGTGCTGCGGGTCGTCTCCGAAGTGCTGTCGTCTAACGGCTCTACGTCGATGGGATCTGTATCCGGTTCCACACTGGCGCTGATGGATGCAGGCGTACCCATCAGCAAGCCCGTGAGCGGTGCGGCAATGGGGTTGATTAAAGAAGGCGAAGAAATCCGTATCCTGACCGATATTCAGGGCATTGAAGACTTCCTTGGCGACATGGACTTCAAGGTGGCGGGTACAGATACAGGCATTACGGCGCTCCAGCTTGACATGAAGCTTAACGGTCTACCGCTGGCAGTCATCGCACAAGCCATCAACGAGGCAAAGCCTGCCCGACTTCACATCCTGTCGAAGATGCTGGAGGCAATCAACCAGCCCCGCACCGAGATGTCGATCTTTGCACCCCGCTTGCTGACCATCAAGATTGACCCTGAAATGATCGGCATGATTATTGGTCCTGGCGGTAAGACGATCAAAGGCATTACCGAAGAAACGGGAGCTAAAATCGACATCGAAGATACGGGCATCGTAACGATTTCCTCAGTTGATGGCGAGTCAGCGAAGAAGGCACGTAGCATCATCCAGGGTATGACGCGCAAGCTCAACCAGGGCGATGTGTATGTTGGTAGAGTGACACGGGTCATTCCGATCGGTGCGTTTGTTGAGTTCCTTCCCGGCAAAGAAGGCATGATCCACATCTCGCAACTGGCTGACTACCGCGTAGGCAAGGTAGAAGATGAAGTGAATCTTGGCGATGAAGTGATCGTTAAGGTGCGCGAAATCGACAGTCGGGGACGGGTGAACCTCACTCGTTTGGGCATTCACCCAGATGAAGCGTCGGCAGCTCGTGAGGCGGCGGCTGTGGTCTAGGGAAGGTTGTTAGTTTTTGGTTGCTGGTTTTTAGAAGCCCTGGCGAATCGAATTTGCGGCTACATAAACAAAGTCTGAGGCGGCAGACTGAAGCAATGGTTGTGATTCAACCTGCGTTTCTTGAATGCAGCAAGACGATGGGCAGGTTTCGCCTCTGTAGCTATGGGTTCCAACCACCATTACCGATAGACCATTCTTGATCGCTGCCCTTTTGTAGAGACGCTTCACTGGAGCGTCTCTACAATCGTTTTGGGGCAAATAGTTTGGCGCAACGTGCGATACCCTCCGAAACATAGAAGATCATCTGACCTCTGTTTGGTCACACCTGATCATGACTGAATCACTACTGACCAAGTTTCAAACTGCCTCCCGCCACCTCAAGCTGTGACCGCTGCTTGACCAGAAGGAACTCGATCGCTTCTATATAAACTACAGCGAGAACATTCTGGATGAGCTAGTGTAGCTGATTGTGTCTAGCGATACCCGCGATAGCAAGCTGATCTTTTTGGGACATTGGGGCTGTGGCAAGTCAACGCTGCTGTTGGCACTGAGCCGCACTCCCGCTA